>NZ_FPBI01000030.1:0-62634 GCF_900116595.1 Mesorhizobium sp. YR577
GCAACGCGTTACGACAAGCTTGCCAGAAACTTCTTATCTGCGGTCGCCTTGGCTACCCTCGTCGCGTTCTGGCTATGATTGAGTCTGAACCCTAGAGCTTTGCACAGGGAGCCAGAGTTGAGGTTGCTCAGATTCAATTCGTCACACCCCGGTGTTCGCGGAGTTCGAGTTCCATAATGTTTATTATCCCGCAAATCTATGTAGCGGGGTGGGTTCAAGGATGAAGTGCGACTTGCGAATGATACCAATGAGTTATCATACGCAAGGAAGATGCAATGAGACGCACCTACTCCCATATCGGCCTGGATGAACGTCGTAAGATTGCTCGCTGGCGGATGGCCGGCCTGAGCATCGAGATCATCGCAGAAAAGCTTGGACGGCATCGCTCGACGATCTTTCGCGAGATCAAGCGCAATATGTTCGTCGACAAGGTCGTTCCGGATCTCAACGGCTACTATTGCGTGACGGCCCACGGCATGGCTTGCGAGCGCCGCGCCAAGCTGCGCAAGCTGGCGCGTTTCTCACACGTCCGGCAGTCCGTTGTCGACCGGATCATGCACGGCTGGTCACCACAGCAGATCGCCGGTCGTATGCGCCTGGAGCGTCATCCGATCTCGGTCAGCCACGAGACGATCTACAAGTTTGCATATTCGGCCGATGGCCAGGCCATCAAGCTGTGGCGGCATCTGCCGGAGCATCGGGCCAGGCGCCGCCCCCGGCATGCAAGGCGCAGACATGGCCGGCGCTTCAGCCCGGAACTGAACATCCTGCGCCGCCCGGACGTCGTTGCCGACCGTAAGCAGTTCGGACACTGGGAATGCGACCTGATCCAGTTCCGCAAGAAGTTCGGCAAGGCCAACGTCACATCGCTGGTCGAACGGGTCAGTCGCTTCGCCATCTTCCTGCGCAACAATGATCGACAGTCCCGGCCCGTGATGGATGGCGTCATACAGGCGCTACAGGCCCTACCCCACCTCGCCCGCCGTTCGATCACATTCGACCGTGGCACGGAGTTCACCGACTGGCCCTACCTTCAGGCAAGCATAGGCACCCAAACGTGGTTCTGCGACCCACAATCACCCTGGCAAAAAGGCACCGTCGAAAACACCAACGGCCGGGTGCGCAAATGGCTTTCGAGAGAGGTCGATCCATTATCTGTAACCGATGCCGACCTGATCGAGATCTGCAATCGGCTGAATGCGACGCCGCGCAAATGCCTCGGCTACCGAACGCCAGCGGAGGTCTTTCGAAAGAAACTGCTCGCCCAGATGAGGCATGCCGGCTAGCTTGAACCGACCCGCAAGTCGCATCTCAGCATGACTCCACACCAAAAAAATTCTCCAATTCTCCAAAAACGCGGAAGCCAACTGCAGTCGCAGGGCTCATCCAGGTTCTGAAGCATTACTTCCTCACCTAATACAGATAATACTATTGATCCGGCACGGTGATAGTTAGGTTGCGTATTCGCCCGACCTGATCCGGTCCATCGCGTTTGCGCGGCGTCTGGTAGTCCCGAAAATCATGAACTCGGCAGGAACTGGACGTTCAAAAATGTTCGACTTCACTTCCAGGTAATGTGAACCATCTCCAGACGATCTACCTCGTTAACTCGAACGTTCACCCTGCCCTCTTTGACCGTCATTTTAAGCTCTTGGCACGCCACCACGAGACGTGCTTTCTCCACTTGCCGCCCGGCCGGGATCTTGATCGATACGGTTTGTGTTGGCAATGGGATGCTTTCGCGAACCGGCCCCTTCATCATCATCGGATTGGTAAGGTTCAAGAGGCTCAACGCGATGCAAGATTTACTCTCGCGCACTGCAAGATCAAGTATCCCAGGACCTTCCACGATGACGTTCGGCACATCCTTCAACGCCCACCGTACGGCATTGGAAATCAGTCTCGCGTGATCTGGGGCGAGTACCTCCCAGAAAATCTCGCCGAGATTCCATGGAATGAAGACAACCCGGCTGCCAGAAGATGTCTCACGCGTGATTACGGCAGGAACATGCGGCTCGCTTCGAGGATAGACCTCTTCCATAGGCAGATCGGGAAAATCGGGGATATAGAGGAATGGTGCCTGTGTGCCGGCTTCGGCTTCCACGTCGATAAGGCGCGTACCTCCGATGATCCGCGACGCACCGTCGTAGCCGTGAGAGACTGGGTGATCTTCCGTCAAAGCAATATAGGTATTCTTCACCATTCCACGCGGGCCTGACGCACGCTTGACGCCGAACACGTCGCCAAGCCCGAAGTCGGCGCGCGGTTGCCCGTTCTCATCGCGCAACGAGGTCTCGTAGGCTGCGACAACACTTCCTCCGCGCTCGACATAGGACCGGATAGCCGCGCATTGCGCGTCGGAAAGGCAGGAGGCATTTGCAAGCACGATGACCTTGAAACGGTCTAGCTTGTCTTCAGACATCATCTGGTCGGACAGCATCTCGAAAGGCAACCGCGCTTCGACAAGAGCTTGGTAGAAACCAAGCTCATGCCTTTCTGCCAGGATGCGCTCTTCGGAGGACCAATACCGCAATGTCGTGGAGGGATCGATAATGGCGATTTCCGCGGTCGGCTGCGTCTCGAGCAGGACAGGCTCTACAAGTGTATGAAGTTCGAAGGCTTCCGATACGGGCTCCACCCAGCGGCGATCGGGTACGACGCCGTTGAATTTGGTGAACCATGCATTCAAGCCATGGGCCGTGCCATCGTTGATCCAGAGCTGCATTTCCTCCGGCGTATTGACGGAATCCTTCCAGCGGTACTCTTCCTCCAAGCCGATCGACGTAATCAGGACGACCGGGCGATCCGGGAAACTCGCTCGAATACGCTTTCCGTTCCGGCCCGCGGACCAACCGCATTCGACCCCTCGCCGCCCCTGATGGTCGACGACGAGAAACGGACAATGCTCTTCGATGACGGAAAGGTCGAACTCCATCAACGACGCGCCCGCCATATTGGGAATGAAGCTCGCATGCGGGCGGATCGCCTTAACCTCATCGTCCCATTGTGCAATGACGTCAGCCAGAACGCGTCGCCGCCATTGAAGCCAGGCCTGCCACGCCGGATCCGACGCATCCTGTTTGATGGGCAGGTCGTGCCCGAATGCGTCCTTGAACCTGCGGGCACTGTCCTCGCTATAGTCAACTCCGTGGCCCTGCCAGCGATTGGCGAAGATCGCGTCGATATCGTATGTACTCACGATCTCCTTCACCACCTCAGGCATGAAGACGGTGTTGTATTCGCCATAGGCATTGGCGACCCAGACATCCGGATATGCCCAATGGCGAAAGGGCGTGCCGTCTGCCGTTATCTGCACCCATTCCGGATGAGCTTTTGCGGCATCATCATGAATGGCGTGCGGATCGACCCGCGCCATGACATGCATGTCCAGCCGGCGCGCGGCATCGACGAGAGCGCCGAAAATATCCTGGTCTCCAAGATACTTGCTGATATAATGATAGGGTACCTGGCTGGGATAGAACGCAATGTAGCCTCCGGCACTGAGGCAAACGGCATTCGACTTTGTCCGCTTGAAAACGTCTATCCAAAAGGCGGGATCGCATTTTTCCGGATCATCTTCCACGAATGTAAGCTGGGTCCACCGCGTTGCGGTCTTGAACCAATCCGGTGTCCTCAGCTTGCTTTCGTCCTGTCGACGCCTGGTTTCCAGCATCAAATCCTCCATCTTTTTCCAAATATTGCGCATAGTTTCGCCCTCCGGCTCCGCGGCCGGTGGATCCAGAGCTGCACGTGACGAGGAGCTTACGGCCTGCTAGTATCCCGCCTGCTTGTCGACGACGTTCATCAGCCGCTCGCCTCGGTGGTATCGGTGCAGGTTGTCGATGAAAATCTCGAAGCCGCGAGCCTTGGTAGCCGCCGTTGTTGCTCCATTGTGTGGCGTTATAATCGTGTTGGGCACGTCCCAGAACGGACTGTCTTTCGAAAGCGGCTCCTGCCCATGCGCATCGAGGCCCGCGCCGGCAATCCACTGCTCCTTCAAAGCACGCAGCAACGCTTCGTCATTCGCGATTCCGCCACGAGAAAAGCAGATGTAGAAGGCGGTATCCTTCATGGCGCGGAACTCGGCTTCGCCGAGCATATTCTCGGTATCGGGTGTGAAGGGAGTCGTGACGACAACGAAGTCGCATTCCCCCAGAAACTCATGCAACGCCTCCCGGGAGTACACTCGATCGAACTCGGGCGCCTCGGCCCTCGTCCTTCGAAGTCCAAGCACCTTCATGTGGAAAGCGCGCGCCTTGCGCGCAAGATCGGTCCCGGAGTGGCCGGTCCCGATTATCCCGACCGTCTTTCCGTTCAGCTCCCCGTGCATGAATGGGTCCCAGCGGCGCTCCCGCTGGGCATCGATCCAACGCATTGCATTACGGTTTAGAAGCAACATCAACATCATCGCGTGCTCGGCGAGCGGAATGGCGCCGTTGCCCTTCGAGCAAGTCAGCGTCGCTGAATGAATGACAAATTCGGTGTAGAGCTGGGTGTCTGGACCAGCAGCCCAGCTGTGCACCCAACGGAGGCTTTGTGCGCGGGAGAGCAGTTCGGCTGGCAATGGACCGGCCACGACCTCAACGTTCGCTAGATCCTCAGACGGGTCCGAGATGGACGCAACCTGACCAACCTCCCATTCGGGCGCGGCTTGTTTGATAAGTGCCAATTGTTCTTCGGCGAAGGCGCCGACGACCAGGATCCGACGGCTGGATGGCGTAGGGTTCAATGGTTCTCTCCTTACTCGTAACGGATTCGCGGGTCGAGCCAGGCCAGAAGGAGGTCGGACAGCAGGGTGCCGATCACCGTCAGGCAGCTCAGCATCATGATGAAGCTTCCCGCGAGATACATGTCCTGCGACATCAAGGATTGCAGCAGCAGCGGTCCCGTCATTGGAAGATTGAGAACAACCGCCGTGATCGTGGCTCCTGAGACGAGCGTGGGAAGCACCCAGCCCACCGTGGAAATGAAGGGATTGAGCGCGATACGAACAGGATACTTCATCAGCAACCGGCGCTCGGAAAGACCGTAGGCGCGAGCTGTCACGACATAGGGCTTGTTAAGCTCGTCGAGCAGGTTCGCACGCAAGATGCGAATAAGTGCCGCTGTGCCGCCCAAGCCGAGGACGATCATGGGAATGATCAGATGCTTGAGGAGATCCCAGACCTTTGCCAGACTCCAGGGCGCCGTCTCATATTCCGGTGAAAACAGCCCCCCGATTCCCGTGCCGAAATAGCGGAAGGAAATGTACATGAGCACCAGGGCAAAGAGAAAATTCGGAATTGCGAGCCCGATCACTCCAAGAAACGTCGCGCAGTAATCACCCACCGTTTTGCGTCTTACGGCCGTGTAGATGCCGATCGGCAGCGACACTGCCCAGATGAGGAGAAGGGTAAGGAACGCCAGCACGAAGGTCAGGCCCAAGCGTCCCCACAGAAGCTCCGAAACCGGGCGGCGCCACTCCAGCGAATAGCCGAAATCGCCGTGAAGCAGAATACTCGTTATCCATTTCCAGTATTGCACATGGAGCGGGTCATCCAAGCCGTATCGCGCACGCAGCGCCTGCATCGCCGGTTCGTCGATCGCCGTGCCCTGCAGGTTGAGCTGTGCGACCATCGAGGTAACGAAATCACCCGGCGGCAACTGGATGATTATGAAAGTCATCACCGAGATCGCAAACAGGGTCACGACCATGTAGACCATGCGTCGGGCTATGAAGGCAGCCATGGACTTGCTCCTCTGGTGGAGTATCGCAAGAGAGTATCCCCGTGCCCTTAGTAGACACGGAGACACCGCTCACTCGGCCGAAAAGAAAAATTGCTCGGGATTGGCGGAACCGGGATGAGTGTAGACGGTGCTCGCCATGACCGTTTTCGGAACATTCTTCAGCCGTTTGTTGATGATCCCGTAGTCGGACGTCGGCTGCATGATTCCAATTGTGTAGAATTGCTCCTTGGAAATCTGCATGACCTGTCGCATCAGCTCCAGACGCTTGGCTGCATCTGTCGTCGAGACGATCCGACTGTAGATCTCCATCTGCTTCTTGATTTCCGCAGGCGGCTCTTCCGGGTTCGCTCCCTTCGAGTACCACTGCCCCCAGGTGGTGGCGTAGAAAGAGTCGCGCGAAAACGGGAGGTAGTATTTCGGATCGAAGATCGTGTCCGCGCCGCCGGACGCCGACCATACGGCCGCATCATGGTCGTTGGCATAGACCCGCTGGTTGAGCGCCGTATTGTCGCTGGTGTTGATCAGCAGATTGACGCCGACATCGCGCCAGTACTTCTTGATCAGTTCCGCGGCGTCGATCCAGGGTTTGCGAAGGACCGAGACGTCGATTGTGAAAGTAATCGGCCTGCCGTCAGGGTCCAGCCGTATCCCCTCGGCGTTCTTCTTGTCGAAACCCGCCTCGTCCAGCATCCTGTTCGCCTCGGCAGAGTCATAGTTCGTGAACTGCGTCGCCATCTCCTTGTCGAACAGCGGCGATTCCGGGCGCTCGACGGTCTGGTAGGGAAGCCCCTGCCCGAGCCAGACGAGTTCGATGATCTCGTTGCGATTGATCGCCGTAGAAAGGGCAGCTCGGAACTGCTTGCTTCCGAATATCTTGCGTTTGGCCGGATCCTTCGATGTCATGTTCAGCGAGATGATCATCAGGTTCGCACGATTGGGGATGACCTCGTAGAAGTCGTAGTTCCCACGCTCCTGATTGTCGAAGAACGTACCCTTATTCTCGGGCGTGGTGACGAAACCGATGTAGCTGTCTACCATGTCGAAGTCACCATTCGCCGCTTTGAGCAAGGTAACCTCGGGATCCGGGATGATTTCGATCGTGGTGGTGTCAATATAAGGAAGCTGGTTTCCTTCGGTATCGACCTTGAAGTAGTATGGATTGCGCTTTGCTAAGACCTGGCTGCCGCTGCCTTGCCCTATGCCAACCGAAACGATCCAGGGGTTGAGGCGAGGCACTTCAGGGTTCCGCCACGCATCCGCCTTGGAGTTGAACTGGGAGACCCAGTTCTGGGCGCCGGCCGCCCTCGCCTCGGCCTCGACGTTCTTGTTGTATTTCGCATGGAATTTTTCGAGATAGTGCCGTGGATACGCGGTCGGCACATTCGGCTCGGGAAGCCTGGCGGAATCGGCGAGCGACTGCAGCAGAAGAGCGTTTGAAGACGCGAATTTGAACTTCACAGTGTAGTCGTCGATCTTCTCGACTACTACGGGCTTGCCATCGCGGACAGACCAGGTCGGCTTCGTCGGCATCACCTCGCTGTTGGAATAGACGTCTTCATACCAGAACACGACGTCGTCGGCCGTAAAGGGTTGCCCGTCGGACCACTTCATCCCCTGCCTGAGCTTGAACGTGTATTCGGTGGCATCCGGATTGACGTCGACGGATTCCGCGACGTTCAATTCGACTTTCGGAAAGATGTCCTCCTGCTTCATCCCCGGCTGCCACATCTCCCAGCGCGTAAGATTCTCGTAGCCGATGGTTCGCACCAGTGTAAAAATATCGCTGGCCGAGTTCATCGTCAGACGCCACGTTCCTCCATATTGACCTACCTTTTCAAAAGGTTTGATCACCATCGGCTTAGCCGGCAGACGCTCCGCAACGGGAGGAAGCTTTCCTGCCTTAACCTGCTCGGACAGCGCCGGCGCTTCCTTGTAGTCCTGGGCATAGGCGAAGCTCGCCGTGAAGACGGCCACGGCGAGGGCGGCCAGCGACCGTCCGACGGTTCGTGATAAGCGAATTGTCATCATCTCCTCCATTTGCCACCTCATTTGGCGGATTATTTTCTGTCCAGCAAAACGGCTTCGAAGGCCTCGACGGGCGGCAGGTCGAACCAGACATAGCCATCCCTGTCGGGAGCGCCGGAGGTCGCTTTGAGAGCCTGACCAGCCATGAGGGTACGCGCGGTTCGTCCAACACCCCTAACGCCCAGGCGCAGACCATGCACCGCCGGTGCATCCTCGTAGAGGTTGTTGCGTTGTCCACCGTAGTTCACGACATGCACGAGCAGACTGTTGGTGCTGTCCTGGACCTGAACGGTGACCTCCAGTGACCCCTTGCCCTCAAGCTTCACCGGCGCAGGTTCGATGTTGCGGGCGATAAGGTCGGCAATCAGAACGCGATGGGTCGGAAGGCTGTCGCGGTAGTATTGCCATTCCGGGTTCCATGGCACGTAGATAGCCTTGCCTTCCCCATAATGACGCGAGATGACACCCGGCTGTTCGCTCTCGATATCCGGAAAGCAGAGTTCCGGCGGGCCGAAGGGCTGCGGCGGAAGCAGTTTCAAAAGCGTTTCGGCGCCGTCCTTTGGCCGCGCCACGAAGTATCGCCCGTCCAGCATGACGAGCGAGCTTTGCGGAGTCGGAATTTCGCCCTCACCTATCCTGAAATATGAGCCGCGCATGTGGTTGCGCTCCATCGGCTTGTCTTCGACCGGAAGGCAGTCAAGAACGAGCTTGTTGCGCGCGGTCCCGGACTGATCGTAGAAGCCGGTGTCACCGGTAGCCACCAAAACGCCGCCCTGACGGACATATGCGTCGAGCGCAGTCGCCTCCTCCTCGCTCAGACACGAGACATTGGGAAGCAGGATGGCTGCATAACGCGATAGCATGTCCACGCCCTTTTCTCCCTCAGCGACATCGTCGGTGACGAAGTCGAACGGCAGGTGCGATTCGACGAGAATCCGGTAGGCGCCGCGAAAGGCCTTGTTGCCCATGTCGCCACTGGTGGTGCGCTTTCCATAAACCGTATTTCGGTGGGAATCGTAGAGCCCGATCCGGGCCGCCGAGCGAAGGCCCGTGTAATGCGCCTGGTTGCGTTGATGCCACTTGAACAGGCGCGAGATGTCGTCAAAGGGCGTTTTGTCGTCCTGGTCCATGACGCCCAGAAGGTAATAGTCAAGCGCAGCCCCGCTCGCGAGCTGCTGGGCAAAGCGCAGCATGTGATACCCGCCTGTTTCCGAGTGGAACCGCCAGGCGTAATCGACGAAATTCGTGGACGTCGAAGAAAAAGCCTTCCCGCGCCCGTATGCGGCGGCCCATCGGGCCTGTTCTCCCGCCTGATAGGGCCATTCGGGTTGCGGGCGATCAACGGCCCGTTGCACCTCCATCCGGATCAGATCCGAGTCCCCGCGATGTCCGGTCATCGCAACCTTCGGGTTTATCTGCTTGATGTGCTTGTAGACCTTCGACCTCAGGTCTAGAGAGGTCCTCTCCTTAAAGGCGAGATAGTCAGCGTAGGCCGGATCGGAGAAATCCTCCTTGAGGGGCAGCTCACGGCTGTACATGACGCGAAAGCGGCGACGGCAATTGTCGCAGACGCAGATGCCGAAATAGTCGCCGGAATAGGTGAAGTTCGTGTAGCCGAACATGTTGAAGAAGACGCCATCGAGGTCGTATTCGCTGAGTGACTCCGAGATGATCTCGAGGGCGTAATCCTGATACCAGCCGCCGTTGACGCACGCCTGGTAAGTTCTATTGTACTCGAGCGCGTTGCCCTTGATGTTGTGAACAAACCAGTCAGGGTGGGCTTCGTAGGCGATGCGTGTTGCCTTGGACATGTCGAAACGACCGACCAGCGACAGGCCCTCCGAATGAGCCGCCTCGATCGCGTCCCCCAGCGCATCGCCCTTCATGTATGGGTTGACGGCGTGAAGTGCCAGCTTGGTCGGATAGAAGGCATAAATGCCGCCGATGTTGTAAAGGAGTACATCGGCGCCGAACGCCTTCACTTCCTTTGCGAGCTTGCGCTGGTCATAGAGCGCATCTGGTTGCCTGAGGTTGGTCTGAACCATCCTGTACGGCCGCTTCCACCAGACTGGCGCCGCAATATGGGTGTCGGCTCGCTTCTCCATCGTTTCAGGCATCATTCTTTCTCACTCCCTCCAGTTCCATTTCTTCAGCACGGTGGCATGCGACCTCACCGCCACCCACGCGGCGAAGCAAGGGATCTTCGTTGCGGCATTGGTCGACAGCGAAAGGGCATCGGGGGTGAAAGGCGCAGCCCCTGGGCCGGTTGGCGGGATCGGCAACTTCGCCCTTCAGCCGCATGCGTTTCTCGGATCGCGCAAGGCGCGGATCGGGTCGCGGCACGGAGGCCATCAGCGCTGCCGTGTAAGGATGGCGCGGGCGCGAGAACAGCTTGTCCGTTGTCGCGAGTTCGACAATCCGCCCCGCATACATCACCGCCACACGGTCCGAAATATATTCGACGACACTCAGATCATGCGAAATGAACACGTAGGTCAGGTCGAATTCTTCCTGCAGATCCTGCAGCAGGTTGAGCGTCTGCGCCTGGATGGACACGTCGAGCGCGGAAATGCATTCGTCGGCTACAACCAGCTTCGGCCGGACCGAAAGAGCGCGCGCGATCCCGATACGCTGACGCTCTCCACCCGAAAAGGCATAGGGATAGCGCGCCATGTATTCCGGCTGAAGACCGACGCGACGCAGCAGGTCGGCGACCGTTGCCTTAACCTCAGCCTTATCGGTCATCCCGAAATTCCGCAGTGGCTCGCCAATGATATCAATGACCCGCCGACGCGGATTGAGCGAAGCAAACGGATCCTGAAAGATCATGCGGATATCGGCGCGAAATGGCCGCAGCTCCGCCGGATTCAGATGCGCGATGTCGGTGTCTTGACCATTGCCGCTATAAATGATGCGCCCTTCGGTCGGTTCGATGACGCGCACAAGCGCCTGACCAAGCGTGGTCTTTCCGCATCCGGACTCTCCGACAATGCTCAGCGTCTCTCCGGGCCTGACGCTCAGACTGATACCGTCGACTGCCTTGATATATCGCACCGTCTTCTTGAAGAAGCCCGACACGATCGGAAAATGGACCTTGACGTTATCGGCTACCATAAGCGGCCGGTCGGTACCCTGCTGTGCTCGGTGCAATTGGCTCTGGACCATGTTCATGCTCTTGCCTCGACCACAGTTCTCGTGTCGGCATATGCGGGGTCACGCATATGACAGGCCGCATGATGTTGCGTACCCAATTCACGCAGCGCCGGCTCGAGGCGTTCGCACAATCCCTTGACCGCTTCCGGACAGCGCGTGTTGAACGGACAGCCGTCTGGCCGGTTCAGTGGGTGCGGCACCATTCCTTCGATCGCCTTGAGCCGTTGCCCGGACGTATGACGGGTGCCGGGCTTCGGAATCGAATCCAGCAGAGCCAGCGTGTAAGGATGTTGCGGGCGATAGAAAATGTCTTCGACACTGCCACGCTCGACGACACGACCGAGATACATGACCGCGACCTCGTCGGCGATCTCTGCCACGACACCGAGGTCATGGGTGATGAACATCACGCCCATCCCCGTCTCCAGTTGCAGGGTTCGGATAAGTTCGAGGATGTTGGCTTGGGTCGTGACGTCGAGCGCCGTTGTCGGCTCGTCAGCTATAAGAATGGCCGGGCGGCATGAGAGCGCCATCGCAATCATCACCCGCTGCCGCATGCCGCCGGAGAGTTGGAACGGATATGAGGCCAGGCGGCGTCTCGGATCGGGAATGCCGACCCGATCCAGCGCCTCGACCGCCCGATCGACAGCCGCCTTGACCCCAATACGGTGATGAAGCAGGACCTTTTCGACCAGTTGATCCCCGATCGTATGAACCGGGCTGAGCGAGTTCATCGGCTCCTGAAAGATCATCGCAATATCACGTCCCCTGATGGACCTGATCTCGCGCCCTTTCGGATCAAGCCTGGCGATGTCCACGCTTGTCTTGCCGTCGCGGCTGAAGACCATACTGCCGCCAACCACGCGGCCCGGCGCCGTCACGATCTGCAGGACGGAGCGTGCCATCATGGATTTGCCGGAACCGGACTCGCCGACGATGCACAGCGTCTTTCCCTTGTGCACATCGAGATCGATACCATCGACCGCCTTGATCAGGCCTTCGCGCAGGTCGAATTGCGTCTTGAGTCCGCGAACGGAGAGGAGTTGATGGTTGGGAGCGTCGGTCATGAGTAGGGATCCGCGGCATCTCGAAGACCGTCTCCAAGGAAATTCAGGGAAAGGACGGTGATGATGACCAGGACACCGGGCGCCAGCAGCCAGGGAGCTTCCGCCAGTGAACGGATGTTCTGCGCCTCCTGCAGGAGCACGCCCCAACTGACGACGGGAGGCCGAAGGCCGATGCCCAGGAAAGACAGGGAGGTCTCGGCTATGATCATCGCGGGAATGGCAAGCGTAGTCGCCGCGATGATGTGGCTAATAAAGCCCGGCACAAGGTGACGCGTCATGATCTTCATCTCGGGAGTACCGTCGAGGCGCGCCGCGAGGACGAAGGCTTCGTTTCTCCAGGACATGAAACGCCCCCTCACCTCGCGGGCTAGGGATGTCCATCCGATCAGGGAAATGATGATCGTGATGATGAAATAGACCAGGATTGGAGACCAGGTGACCGGGATTGCGGCCGCAAGTCCCATCCAGAGTGGGATCGTTGGAACCGACATTATGAATTCGATGATACGCTGAATAGATGTGTCGACCTTGCCGCCGACATAACCTGATATACCACCGAGGCAGACGCCGAGTACGAGACTTATCGCGACGCCGATCAGCCCGACCGATGTCGAAACTCTCGTGCCATGGACGAGCCGGCTGAATACGTCGCGGCCGAGCCGATCCGAGCCCAGAAGGTAAAATGGCTGTTTCGGATCCTTGGGGCCGATTAGGTGGGTGCTCAGCGGGATCAGCCCCCAAAGTCTGTAGGGATCTCCCTGGACGAAAAAACTGATTGGAATACGGACATTGGGATCAGGCGCAAAGACCCTGCGAAATGTTTGCGGATCGCGTTTTGAGCTGAAGCCGGTGACATGAGGCCCAAAACGGGAATTACCGGCCTCATCGACATAGAACAGTTTGATGCCCTGCGGAGGCAGAAGGGTGAATGCCGGGTCGTAGTAGTCGGCCGATCGGGTTGCGATAGGTTCGGCAAACAGCGCCACCAGATAGATGAATGCGATGACGATCCCGCTCCAATAGGCGAGCTTATGCTCCTTGAACTTCAGCCAGATCAGCTGGCGCTGGCTGGCCAGGCCGAGCGCAACGGTGTTGCTCGTATCCTTGACATCGATAGTTGCGGACGAAGAGCTCACGAGCACGCGCTCCTACGAGCCGTCAGCAACCATAGTTCCAATGCCAATCGGCTGGACAACGAGTGCATGCTAGCTCCTCCCGTAGCTTGCAACTCCCTGACGAGAGCATAACTATTTGTCATTTGTTAGCCTAAACTGTACGCAATTTCACATACCGTCAAGTCATTAACAGCACTAAAAGTTTGTAATTGTTAGTGACCAGAAGGCATATCGCAGTCGCTAATTCCGTAGAAATCAATGAATTTCAACGCTTTCTACCCAAGATTGGCGCCGCCAAACCTCGAAGATTGCGGCAATGCAACATAAAATGCTGTTGTAAGGCACATAAAATTAGCCTAACAAACATGCAGAGTCGTTTTTTGCATTCCTGCCTCAGGCGTTGATCCTACATGAGCCGAGTTACCCTTCAAGAAATTGCAGATCATCTGGGAATTTCCAAATTCGCGGTCTCACGCGCTCTTACGGGCAAGCCAGGCGTCAGCGACGACACGCGCCGCAACGTCCTCTCGGCTGCCGAAGAGTTTGGCTATACGGCCCGTCGAAACAGACTATCCGCGCCGTCTTCGATCGAGGTGATCTTCCATGACCGAACGGTTGCCAATCGGGAACTCTGGATCGACGTCCAGCATGGCATCGAAATGGAATCCACACGCTTTGGGTGCTCCATGGCGGTGCGGTGGACCGACGACCATCGGATCATCGAGCGGCTCGAGGCTTCGACGATCGGCTTCATCCTCGTCGGTCCACAGGAACAGCGAATGTTCGACGCGGCCCGCGACAGTGCGCTCCCGTCGGTCGTCGTCGCGCATATCGTGCCTGAGCTCTACGAAATGGACCAGATTACGGCGACCGATGTGGAAGCGGGAGTTTGCGTCGCCAAATACCTCTACGGACTCGGACACCGGCGCCTCGTATATGTTCATGGACAACTGGGTTATCCGGGACGCGATGCCCGCCTGCGCGGATTTTCCAAAGCAATCGCCGCACTGGATGGCGCAATGCTCCATGAAATCTCGTTCAAGGAGGATTATCAGGCAACCGACTTCCGCAACGCCCTGAAAGCCATGGCCGATGACTGCTTCGAAGCTACGGCTTTCTTCTGTGGCAGCGATGGCGTTGCAGTTACTGTCGTCTCCGAGCTGATGCGGATGGGTATATCCGTTCCCGAAGATGTTTCGGTTGTTGGACATGCGGACTATCCCATTGCCACGCAGGTCTCGCCAAACCTCACCACCATCCACATGCCGCACAAGCAGATGGGCATCGCCGCGGTTCGACAGCTGCTTTCACGCTTGGGTCAGAATGGCCAGCTCAACGATCTTCCGCCACAGCGCATCAGCTTGGTGCCTCACTTGGTTGAGCGGCAGTCGACAGGCCCGGCAACAAAACGCTCCTGGTTGCGGAGAATCTGAGCGAAGGGAGAATTACATGTCAAAGGTTGGATTCCTGGGACTTGGCGTCATGGGCTATCCAATGGCGCGGCATCTTGCTCGTCGTGGTCATTCCGTGACGGTGTACAATCGCACATCGGCCAAGGCGAAAAAATGGGTCGAGGACAACGGTGGAAACGCGGCCGAAACCCCTGCCGAAGCATCACGCGACCAGGATATTGTTTTCTGCTGTGTCGGCAATGACGACGACCTCCGCCAGGTGACGATCGGTGAATCCGGCGCGTTTCATGGGATGCGGAAGGGCGCCATCTTCGTTGACCACACGACGGCCTCCGCCGAGGTTGCCTGCGAGCTTTTCGCTGCGGCGGACGCAAACGGCGTTGGCTTCATCGACGCTCCGGTTTCTGGCGGCCAGGCCGGGGCCGAGAACGGCACGCTGACCGTAATGTGCGGAGGAGATCAACAGACATTTAACGCGGTAAGCGGTGTCATTCCAGCTTATGCGCGGTCGGTTCGCCTGATAGGATCCGCAGGCAGCGGACAGCTTGCCAAGATGGTGAACCAGATCTGCATCGCCGGCCTCGTGCAGGGCCTTTCAGAGGGTGTCCACTTTGCACAGAAAGCCGGGCTGGATGTCGAGGCCGTACTGGAGGTCATTTCGAAGGGAGCGGCCGGGTCCTGGCAGATGGAAAATCGAGGCAAGACGATGAGTGAAGGCAGGTTCGATTTCGGGTTTGCCGTGGACTGGATGCGCAAGGATCTTTCGATGTGTCTCACAGAGAGCCGCCGCAACGGTGCGAGCCTTCCCGTAACCTCACTCGTCGACCAGTTCTATGCCGACGTTCAGAAGGCCGGAGGCGGCCGTTGGGACACGTCCAGCCTTATCACACGGCTTCGGTGAGCTTTGTCTGCGATCTGAGGAAGTTTCTATTGCTCAAAAGGCAATAACTTAAAGCCCTTGCTCCTAAACCAAGAGCATGGTTGGCATCGTGGTCGGTTGACCCCTGTGATCTTGCCGTTTGGTGTCCATTCGATGTTTGCGATCCTGCTTGGAAGAAACCGCGCACATCATTGAGGCATCGCGCCTGTAAGTTCTGCATCATATCCGTACGGCCACTTTTCACGTGCCGATTATCGTTAGCTCGTTGTTGATTGCCTGCATCAAGTCGGCCAGTGCCTATGCGACCTTTACCCTTGTGTGGCTTGATCAACTGCGTTGATAGAGCCTCGATCCACCGCTTGCCCTTATCCATCGCTTGCGGAAAAGTTGATTCATGGCCGCGCCTTATTGCCCGGAAGCGCTATCCGAGCCAGAGATGCTCGAGTGTAATTCTGCATAGTGGAATTAAATTCTGAAACTTGACCAGAGTCTCGCACTGCGCTATCCAGTCTAACAAGGGTATTTACTCGGATGATGGAATGAAGAAGCGTAAGGTTGAAGAGAGTGCCGAAGGTCGGGAGAAAGTTACGGATCGCCGCATTGTTGAATCCTTGGCACGCGGGCTGGAAGTGTTGCGCGCGTTTCGGCGCGGGGATTTGGAATTGTCCAATCAGGACTTTGCGGAGCGTACTGGCCTGGCAAAAGCTACGATTTCAAGGCTAACTTACACTCTCGTCAGCTTGGGCTATCTGTCCTACAATTACTCCACGGGACGTTATCGCCTGGATGCGGCCGCGATGTCCTTGGGTTATGCTTATCTGTCGGATCTCGGTGTTCGTCGTCTTGCAAAGCCGATGATGCAAGAGCTGGCCGACTATTCCGGACTGCCGGTCGCACTCGGTGCTAGAGATCAATTCTCAATGGTTTACCTGGAATGCTGCAGGAGCTCGGATGCAATTACACTCTCGATCGAGGTGGGCGCCCATATCAAAATTGCAAACAGTTCGCTAGGTCGAGCTTATATAGCTGGCCTTAGTGACGCTGCCCAGACTGTGCTGCTCGACGCCCTCGAAGTTCACGAGGGGGAGAACTGGCCCCCAATCGAAGAACAAATTCTTGTCTCCGTCGAGAGTTACAAGAAATTTGGCTACTGCTTGTCCATTGGCCAATGGAAGCACGACGTGAACTCTGTCGGCGTTCCTTACCGCCCCCGCGATGGAACGCCGGTGCTGGCTTTCAACTGCGGTGGTCCGTCTTTCTTGGTTGATCGTAATCGTCTGGTGGAGGACATCGCTCCGCGCCTTGTCGATTTCGTCCGGCGGCTTGAAGCTCAATAAAAACTACTGGAGAACAAGATGGCACTCGATTCGGAGACCTTGGATCACCTCATTGACACCACAGCTCGCTTTGTTCGCGAAAGACTGGTGCCGCTTGAGGCGCAGGTTGCTCGCGACG
This sequence comes from Mesorhizobium sp. YR577, assembly GCF_900116595.1. Taxonomy (NCBI): domain Bacteria; kingdom Pseudomonadati; phylum Pseudomonadota; class Alphaproteobacteria; order Hyphomicrobiales; family Phyllobacteriaceae; genus Mesorhizobium; species Mesorhizobium sp. YR577. The sequence continues at coordinate 16,835 of NZ_FPBI01000030.1, forward strand.
ATGCTATTCCGGAAGGGATCAAACAGCAGTTTCGTGATCTCGGCCTCTTTGGCCTAGCCATTCCTGAAGAATACGGCGGCCTTGGCCTTAACATGGAGGAGGAAGTTCGTATTGCAATTGAACTCGGACGTACCTCGCCGTGCTTTCGGTCCCTGATTGGCACAAACAATGGCATCGGATCACAGGGCATTGTCATGGACGGGACCGAGGATCAGAAACAGAAATACTTGCCTCGGCTAGCGCTTGGGGAGCTTATCAGTTCCTTCGCCTTGACTGAACCAGACGCTGGATCCGATGCATCATCAATGCGAACTATCGCTAAAAAGGATGGTGCCGAGTATGTGCTCAACGGGACGAAGCGCTTCATCACCAACGCCCCCCACGCGGGTCTGTTCACCGTGTTTGCTCGAACATCTGATCCAGCATCCTCGAAGGATAAAATCAGCGCATTCTTGGTCGAGGCTCCGATGCCCGGTCTATCCCTGGGGCCGAAAGACAAGAAGATGGGACAAAGCGGATCGCATACGTGTGATGTCATTTTCGAGAATTGCCGTGTTCCCGCTACTGCTTTGCTAGGCGGGGCGGAAGGTGTCGGGTTTCGGACAGCGATGAAGGTGTTGGACCGCGGCCGACTTCACATTTCAGCTGTCTGTGTTGGCATGGCGGAGCGCTTGATTGCCGATAGTCTCGCCTACGCAATGGAGCGGAACCAGTTTGGACAGCCGATCGCCGAGTTCCAACTCATACAAGCCATGTTAGCGGACAGCAAAACAGAAGCTTACGCAGCGCGCTGTATGGTGATGGAAACTGCGCGGGCGAAGGACACAGGCGTGACCGTCGCGACCGAGGCCGCGGCTTGCAAGCTGTTTGCCAGCGAAATGGTTGGACGGGTTGCAGATCGCGCGGTCCAGATATTTGGAGGGGCGGGGTACATGTCCGAATATGGAATTGAGCGGTTCTATCGTGATGTACGACTGTTTCGGATCTACGAAGGGACGTCCCAAATCCAACAATTGGTCATAGCACGCAACATGATCCGTGACGCGAAGGCCGCCGCTTGAGCGGGGTTCGCGCGCCCGTCAACAGAGACGAACGTATCAAGCGATGATCACTGGAATGCCCTCCGATAAAGGGTGAATTAGCCCGAGTGCCGCTTTAGCCTTCGCTAATGTCGAGTTCCCTATGACGTGTGCCGGAGGTATCTCAATAGCGTCCGAACTGGCGCTATCATGGCGATGGGATTGGCCCGCTTAGGTAGCGCTCCCTTCCGAAAGCAGATGGCGGGGCTCGCGCTGGCTACACCGCCTACGATCCCTTGCCGAACGCAACGCATCTTTCGATCGCTTCACGGGCTTGACTGTCTAAAGTGCGGCGGTCTTCAAAAGATTAGCCCGGCGCCGGAAGTCCGCTCCGATCTGAAAATGATCTGCTAACAGCGTGTCAGCGCGGTCGGCGTCACGCTCCTCGAGCGCTTTAAGGATCGCGGCGTGGTGATCAATAAGAAAGGTGTCGATACCTTCCACATTCATGATTTGCTCACGTCGCTCCAAGTGGGAACGCTGCAGGAGGTTGGCGATGGCTGCATAGACGCTGGATAGCGTTGGCGAACGCGCAGCCTCCACGATTGTTGTATGGAAGTGGAAATCCGCAGCACCCCCTGCCTCAGGATCATCCATAGTTTCTACAATACGTTGAAATGCGCGTGCAACGGTTTCAATATCATTGGCAAGCGCACGCTTGCAAGCCAAGCGGATAGCATGCCGCTCGATAGCAATGCGAACTTCCATCACATCGTCGACTGCATCTCGCTGTTGGGCGAGGACAAAGCTGAAGAAATCAGCGAGCGCAGTGAAATCCGGCTTCCGCACTACAGTGCCTTGCCCTCGCTGGACTTCCACGGCGCCAATCGCGGCCAGCGCACGCAGGGCTTCGCGAACAACTGGTCGGCTCACCCCGAGAGCACCAGCGAGATCGCGCTCAGAAAGCAGCCGATCGCCCGTCTTTAGCCGGCCCGAAAGCAGCTGATCGCGCATGAAGGCAAGTACACGGTCATATCCGCTTGCTGGCGCGCCCTGATATCGCGTGATTGTGATCTCATCAGTCATAACTAATCCTATCGCGGTTTTTTTGCCTTGTCCGCTATCCAGCCGCCACGGCCAGCGCAACGACAACGTTCATTCAGCTATTTAACCCCTTGACACCGGCATGACAAGATGAATACCAATGGTAATACCACGGAATGACATGTTCGCAAATGCATGGTTACCCGGCGACCGTGGCTGACATAGCCAGGTGGAGGAGATTTCGGCGTCATCGGGGCAGTAGAACAGGGAGGAAAATGATGACCGCGCAATTGTTCAATAGCCTTCTGCGTAGAGCCTTGCTTCGCTCCAATTGCGCAGTGATAGCAATCACTCTCAGCGGGTTGGTATCGGAAGCCGCTCTCGCACAAAATCAGTTGGGGCCAGTCGATGGGACAATCGAATATGGCTATTGGGGCAACGCAAGGAGAGCAGGCCTTACGGAAGCTGTCTCGCGAGCGTTCGAGACGGCCCACCCGGGTGCAAAGGTACAAGGGATCGTCGCCGAATACGCGGCGTATGTCGAACGTCTAACGGTTCAAGCCGCCGCAGGGGAGCTCCCATGCGTAACGCAAACCCAAAGCACCTTTCTCGCCACCTATGCAACGCGTGGCGTGCTGATGCCCCTGGACGATCTCGTGCAATCCGGCGGGATCGATGTCTCCGGCATTCCCGATGAGATCCTCGCAACGGGGCGTATCGGCGGAAAACTCTTTATGCTCCCCACGGGCACGTTTCTACGGCTAGTGGCCTACAATGCCGCCATGGCTGAGCTGTATGGGATAGCGGCTCCACCCAAGCGGGGAACATTTGATGAATACAAGCAGTGGCTCCTTACCTCTCAGAAGAAGCTGCCTCAGGGTGTCTATGCAGCAGAGAACGAAGGGGCGAATCTCTTCACTTTCTATTCCTGGATCGCCGGACACGGGCAGAAATTTTTCGAAAAGGGAGCGCTCGGTTTCGAACCCGCTCTGCTAACGCAATATTTTGAATTCTGGGAGGGGTTGCGTAAAGCGGGTGCCGTTGTTCCTGCAGATCGGCTCGATGAGCAATTCGGCGCAGTTGAAGTAACCCCGCTGTCTCGCGGTCATGTATTGAGCGCGACGCGTGATATCCCGCAAATCTTTCAAGCCGAGCAGACTCTCGCAACCGCTAACCTTCCGAGCGAAATAGAGTTCGCGCGCAACCCCGTGGCAACAGGGGCAAAGTCGGGGAATGTGCCCGGAACGAATGGGCTTTCGATCTCGGCAAATTGCGACAATATCGCAACCGCGGCAGCTTATTTGAACTTCTTCGGCAACGATCCGAGAGCTGCGGTCGCATTCAAGTCCGCGAATGGTGTCATCGTCAGTCAGGCGGGCCAGAAGGCCTTGTTGGACAGCAAAAGCACACCCGAAAACGTACGGGAATCACTGGAAACACTTTCCGCCATTGTTGCCGACGGTGATATCACGCCGGCCTCGTATCCATCAGGATATCAGACACTTCCAAACCTTCTTCGGCGTATCTACGAAGACGTCGCCCTTAAAGGTCAAAGCCCGGCAGAGGCTGCCAAACGCTTCTTCGACGAAGCTTCGCGCACACTCCGTTAGCGCGGTCGAGGATGAACAGTGACATGACCATAGAGAGACACACCAAGGGGCTAGCATTGCGGGCTATCCGCCAAGCTGCGGGAGGACAAAGGCTTCGTCTGCGCGAAAACATCGCGGGTTATCTCTTTTTAATGCCCTTCCTTCTCGGTCTTGCCGCTATTATCGCCGGTCCGTTGGTGAGTTCCCTTTATATGTCCTTCACGAACTATGCCGCGTTTGGCGATCCGCAATGGATAGGCTTCGACAACTACATGCGCGCCTTCAGCGATCCGCGCATGTGGGCGGCGGCAAGTGTGACGACCACTTATGTCCTGACGGCGGTTCCCACAGTTGTTGTTGTTGCGCTTCTCTTGGCGGTGTTCCTCAATCGAGGTATCCAGTTTCTGGCGGTCTATCGAGCCATCTTCTATATACCGTCGCTTATTGGTGGAAGCGTGGCAGTTGCGCTTCTATGGCGGCAAATCTTTGGCGCGGAAGGGCTTCTCAACTACACGCTTCAGGCAATCGGGATCGATCACCGGATTTCTTGGATCGGATCGCCGGATACCGCTCTTTCTACCTTGGTCATCCTACAGGCCTGGCAATTCGGATCGGCGATGATCATTTTCCTCGCAGGACTGCGTCAGATACCCCAGAGCTACTACGAGGCAGCAAGAATTGACGGGGCAAACGGCATTCAGCAGTTCTTTTACGTCACGCTGCCCATGCTGGCCCCCGTCATACTGTTCAACACCGTCATGTCGATGATTGGGGCATTCCAAGCATTCAACTCCGCCTACATCATAAGCTCCGGTTCGGGCGGGCCTGCCGACTCCACCCTGTTTTTCACGCTCTATCTCTACCAGCAGGGTTTTGTGAACTTCGACTTCGGCTACGCATCGGCGCTCGGCTGGCTTCTAATCCTCGTCGTTGCCACCGCCACCGCAGTCCTTCTGATCGTCACGCGGCGATGGATTCACTATGGAGAGGATGCATGACCCTCAGGGACAGTCTTATAGCCTCCTCTGCATGGTATGGGAAAAGTCCAGAGGCGGGAAAAGGCGTAAACTTGGCGCATCCTTTCTTCAAGCATCTGGTGCTGATCGGCCTCGCATCGGTGATGTTTTACCCTCTTGCATGGATGGTGAGCGCATCCCTTCGGCCGGATGTGGCGATCAACAACTATTCGCTTTGGCCTGGGCGCGACTTCACCGTCGAAAACTATGTCCGCGCTTGGCAGGGGGTGGGGGGAATCGGCTTCGCCAAGTTCTTCCTCAATTCCCTTATCGTCGCGGTCGCGACAGTAATCGGGAACGTGGTCTCCTGCGCTATGGCGGCTTATGCGTTCGCGCGCATCAACTTCGCTTTTCGCCAAACGCTCTTTGCTGTGATGCTGATCACTTTGATGATCCCATACCACGCCGTGCTCATCCCACAGTACCTCATGTTTCGGGAGTTCGGCTGGCTGAACACGTTCCTGCCACTCGTCATTCCGAAGCTACTCGCGACGGACGCTTTCTTCATCTTCTTACTCACGCAGTTCTTTCGGTCAATTCCACGCGAGATAGATGAGGCCGCGCGCATTGACGGCGCCGGGCACGTACGCATCTTCTGTGCGATTATATTGCCACTCTCGGTTCCTGCTCTGGCAACGGCAGCAATCTTCTCCTTCATACATAGCTGGAATGACTTCTTTGCTCCGCTTGTCTACCTCACCCGTACCGCGAACTTCACGCTGCCGCTGGCGCTGCGCGCTATAGGCGATGCTTCAGCCGAATCCGCTTTCGGTGCCCTGTTCGCGATGTCTGTCCTCTCGCTCCTGCCCGTCATCGGAGTCTTTATCGCCTTCCAGCGCCTACTCGTGGAGGGCATCGCAACCACTGGATTGAAAGGCTGACACTGTGACCAGAGACGAAGCCCGCTCGCCTAATACTATTGCCGTGCCGCACCGATCGGTTATCGGGCTCGCCAATGACCATGCAGGCTTTCTGCTCAAGGGGTTCGTTGCCAGTCTCCTTGCAGAACATTGCGACCGCGTAATTGATGTCGGAACAAACTCGTACGAGCCAGTCGACTTCCCGGATATCACAAGGCGCGCTGTATCACTCATTCTCGAGGGGCAGGTCGAGCGTGTGATCCTTGTCTGCGGTACTGGTGCGGGAGCGTGCATCGCTGCAAACAAGTCCCCCGGGATTCGTGCTGCAGTTTGCCATGACACTTATGTGGCTCGCCAGGCCGTGGAACACGATGACGTCAACGTACTGTGCGTCGGCGCCTGGATTATTGGGCAACAAATCGCCGCTGACGTGATCCGCGCTTTCCTGGCGGCCCAGTTCAGCACTGAAGAGCATTTCAGGCGTCGGGTTGAAAAGCTGAGCGCGCTGGAACGCGAGGCCGTTGCATTGCCTCGGCGCAGTTAGCCGAAGCGGCGCAACTGCCAAGCAAAATACGATGGTAGTTCACTTGATAGAGAGGAGAGACGAAAATGAATAATGGCAAACGCAAGCAGATATTGGATACAGTCGCGAAGCTGAGGGTAACAGATATTCGTGACGGGATGGATTGGATGGGCCTGCACCACGTTGGCACCGTGAATCCAGAGATAAGGCCTCTCTATCGGGCCAAGGCTGCTGGTTTTGCTCAAACCTATAGGCACCTTCCGACCAAGCAGCGGGTGCCCGAGTTAAGCCCGGAAGACTATACCAAATGGGCATACGACTACTGGTACGGTAAGCTCTGGGATATGGGCGACTTCCGCGAGCAGATCGGTGAAGGTGATTTCCTGGTGATCGACACGATGGGGCAGAAGACGCCGGCAGTTGGCAGCATGGACTCGATGGTGTGGGCGGCAAGGGGAGTTAAGGGGGTTCTGACCAATGGCGGCGCCCGCGACACCGACGAGCAACTCTACCAAAAAGCAATTCCGGTATGGCACCGTTGGGTCGTCCAGCCGATGTATCAGGGTCGCGTTGAGTTTGGCGGAGAAAATTCGCCGGTCGAGATTGGCGGAGCACATGTCCGACCCGGCGATCTGGTCGTGGCGGATGGTGACGGTGCGATCGTCGTTCCGATCGATCTGATCGACGATGTCTTGAAATACGCCATGCAGGAGGCGGAGAACGACCGGTACGATCGCCGGATTCTTTTCGACACGCTGGGGATTCCCCATGACGAGTCCGTAAAGTCGATGTTCGATATCCCGCCGCATCCGCGAAAGAAGTCATCCGACTGGATGCAGAAACGGTTAGGAAGAGCGTCGTAGCGCTGGAGACCGTATCAACTTTAGGAATGCCTCCAAGCGGAGGCATTCCCCATACGGTGAAGCGCAGCAATTAGTTGCCGAAGTCATTTGGTCAAACGAAGATTCTGAGGCTCGCTGAGATAGTTCTCAGCGAGTTTGCTACAACGATCGGCAATAAACAGGAACAATGACCGTCTTGGTTGAGGCCAGCGGCAGCTCAGGCGGGACTACGCCGGGCCGGTGAAGTGTTATGGGCGTTCGCTCGGCTTCATTGTTAAAGGGCATGATGTTTTTGTCGCGCGTCCTGCAGGCCAGGGGCCTTCCTGCCGACTATTTGGGAGACTATGCATGGCTTCGGTTGTTATCTCGGATGTGAGGAAGAGTTATGGGTCGCTTGGTGTGATCCACGGTCTGAATGTCGACGTCGAGGATGGCGAGTTCGTGATCCTGGTCGGACCGTCGGGGTGTGGAAAGTCGACACTGCTGCGGATGGTGGCAGGGCTTGAGGAGATCACTGGTGGCGAGATTCTGATCGGCGGGAAGGTCGTCAACGAAATCGCGCCGAAGAACCGTAACATCGCGATGGTTTTTCAGAACTACGCGCTCTATCCGCACATGACAGTTGCCAAGAATATGGAATTTGCGCTCAGGCTGGCAGGCGTAGCGCGGGCGCAGCGCAACGCGCGTGTACGGCGGGCAGCCGATATCCTTGGACTGACGCCGCTTCTCGACCGCTATCCGCGCCAGCTATCGGGCGGCCAGCGCCAACGTGTCGCGATGGGGCGAGCGATCGTTCGCGCACCCCAGGTTTTCCTGTTCGACGAGCCGCTGTCAAACCTCGATGCAAAGCTGCGCATACAGATGAGGGCCGAGATCAAGTCTTTGCATCAGCGCCTTCGTGCCACCATGATCTATGTCACGCACGACCAGATCGAGGCGATGACCATGGCCGATAAGATTGTTGTAATGAACGCAGGCAAAATCGAGCAGATCGGATCGCCGCTGGAACTCTACGATCGGCCAATCAACCTTTTCGTTGCCGGCTTCATCGGCTCGCCTTCCATGAATTTCGTCGAAGGTCAGATTGAAGGTGGAGATTTCGTCACGGGAGCGACGCGATGGCCGATCCCAGGTCGGGTCGAGCATAACAACGAGGCGGTGATATACGGCATTCGGCCGGAGCATATCGCATTGCGGCCCGGTCGCTTGCAACTCAAGATTGATCTTCTTGAGCCAACCGGCTCCGAAACCCAGGTCTACGGTTCCATCGAAGGCATCCCTCTTGCCGGTGTCTTTCGCGAGCGCATTTCGGCCAGGTCGGGCGAATGCCTCTCAATCGAGCCGGAAGTTACCCACGTTCACCTGTTCGACAAAAGGACCGGGAGGCGTTTGGACACGCAGTCAGCGTGAAACTTCTTCCGCCTCTTTGTTCTCTTCTCACCGTTCCATGCGACACTCGCACACAGCCATGAGGGGCGAGCTGTGAGGCGGGCAACAGTCGTCTAGGCGTAATGCTCCGGTAATTGTGAGGGCTCAACGTCCGCCGATGTTCCATGACATGAGGTCAATCGGACGAGGAGCCATGCTCAGATGCGGCTATTACATATTCTAACCGGGAGATTCGTAAGATACGCCTCTTCACTGATACTTATTATTTCACTCCTGGCGGGGCCCGGCGCCATTATTCTTTTGAAATATGAGGATGGCGAGCTTTCGTCGATCGTGGAGCAGAGCCACCTTATGGCTGAATGATCGGGAGACCTCATCTAGTATCTATTTTGAAGGTGTGGGCAACTTCACGTATTGCCCGACTGGAAAGTGCCGTTCCCGGTCTTTGGGCTGAGAGTGACGCATACGACGTCCCGGAGCGGGCGCAGCTTTGATGTCAGCGCCGGCAGCGCAAATCAATTTGCAGCGCTCTGGCCGCCGGAACCTACTCGCCGAAAAGCTTGAAAATCATTGATCCGAACAACGTCCCAGTCTCGCCAAACTATCGGGACACTGGAGGTGTCATCACCGAAGCGGCGAAGCATGACGATCTCGTGGCACTGTCCATTCGCCCGTAATGATGCGGCAATGTTGCACCTTCACTATCTTCGGACACCTCTTTCAAAGGAACCTCTATACCTATGCGTAGCACCGCAATATCCGAGCCTCGCAAGCTGGCGATCGGGCACGTCCACCTGTCCCACTTGAAGATCGCGTTTATCGCATTGCCTTTGACGCTGGTCGTGGCGGGTTGCAGCACAGTTCCGCTCAAGGAAGCGGGAACGTTGACATCCTATGGCAGCCTTGGTGCGATCAAAGGCAAGCTCAGCAAGTCGCGCTCCTTCGTGGACGGGCCGGCCTTGGCGGGCGTGAAAACTGTCAGTATTTCACCGACTTCATATTCGCCCGGCGCCTTTGCCCGGGTAAAGCAGAGGGAAGACCGGGCATTGGTTGCGAATGCTCTGGATCGGGCGATGTGTGTGGCTCTGAGCGATAAGTACCAGGTCGTGCCAACGGGGCAGCCCGCCGACTTGACCGTGCGAGCAGTGGTTGCCGACCTGGTGCCGACTGATAAGACGATGGCAGGCGTTTCGACAGCCGTAACGCTGGGCAGCGGCGCCGTATTGCCGGTCAGCATCCCTCGCCTGCCGATGGGCCTGGGAGGCCTCGCGGTTGAAGCCGAGGCGCTTGACCGTAACGGTATCCAGCGCGCTGCGATCGTCTGGTCGCGTGGAGCGAATTCCATCACGAACAATCCCAGGGTCTCCGAAGTTGGCGACGCCTACAGCCTGGCCACTACATTCGGGAATGATTTTTCCAAAATGCTTGTCACGGGCAAGGACGCCTCCGGGTTTCAGATATCAATTCCTTCGGGTCAGAAAATGAAATCTATGCTTGGCGGCAAACCGAAATATGCCGCCTGTGAGGCTTTCGGGCGATCCCCCGGGATAGCCGGAATGGTGGCGGACAAGTTCGGCGCTCCACCTACCTGGACCGACAAATCCGGCAAGAAGCCGGTTACAACACTCACGGCGCAGACCGCTCCATCACTCCCTGATTAATCAAATCTGGATTGTCAGCTTCGTTCCGGCCGTCCCGCTATCAAGCAGAACCTGGCCGCGGTGGTTCGTGGGGTGATACGATAGAGGGATTCGAAGACCAACTCCTGCTGGTTCGGGGGTATACCCGGACCTTGATCCGCAACTTCGACTTGTCCGTCCGCAAAAACGAACACGGCTATTCCAGTTTTGATTTTTGTGCATCGCCACAGATCTTAGCTGGGTCGGTCCGTGAGGACTACTCCGAAGGTCACGCTCGACGGGCTCCCGACACCGCCAAGTGCTCGACTTGAGCCAGTCGCGATAAACTTGACCCCGCATAGCGATCGGTGAGCGAGGTTCAGACTGCCCAGTTGCCTGTGCCACATTACCGTATTCTCAGCCGCGACAAGTCGATGCGTTGCGACGGCGCATCTTAGTCAATTGCCTGAACGCCTCTCCGGATGCTCAGCTACGCCCTCGCTGGTCACGGCGATGGCGCTGAGAGCTTGAATCAAGAGGGAGTCACATGAGAGATACGCATTTTTCGCTCGAAGGGAAAGTAGCGTTGGTCACTGGCGGTGGTCGCGGCATTGGCGCTGGGATTGCAGTCGGCCTCGCTCGAGCCGGCGCCGACGTATTAATCGCGGATTACACAAAAGAACTCGCCGAAGAAGGAGCGTCTGCAATCTCCGCGCTTGGTCGTCGCACCATGGCTATTCAAGTGGATGTTCGCAAGCCGGATAGCATTGCCGCAATGGTCGACACCATCGAGAAAGAGTATGGACGACTTGACATCGCGATGAACAATGCTGGAGTGGTAAGTTTGGGTGGGATCGAAGAGCTCACCCTGGAGCAATGGAATGAAGTCATTGATGTTAATCTTCGAGGCGTGTTTCTATGCTGTCAGGTTGAGATCAAACTGATGAGAAAGGCCCAATTCGGCCGCATCATCAATACGTCATCAATTGCCGGGAAGGTCGGCTTTCCCAACCTATCGCACTACAGCGCTTCGAAGTTCGGGGTAATCGGCCTGACCAACGCAATCGCCAAGGAAGTTGCGAAGGACGGAATTACGGTGAATGCTTTGTGCCCGGGTATTGTGGGAACAGGTATGTGGCGAGGCGAAAAAGGGCTTTCGGCTTTGTGGGCCCAGCCGGGTGAGTCCGAGGAGCAGTCCTGGACGCGACATCAGCAGCTTTTCCTACCCCAGGGCGTTGCTCAAACCCCCGATGATATGGGCCAAATGGTAGTATATCTGGTTTCGGCGGAACATGTGACAGGGCAGGCATTCGCAGTAGACGGTGGTTTCTCGCTTTAAAGCATTTGAACTGAGACCGCCGCAAGGTGCGGCGGTCTTCTACCACGAGGAGTGGCAAAAGAACTCAGTCGGGCTAAGATCCAACCATAGCATTAACCGAGTCCTTTCATCCGAAAAGCGCGCATCCTGAAGCTTTCGTCTTTGATTCGCGTCCAGTCGACTCTACCTCAGAAGTCTTCTCACGAGACTTCTGAATCTGTATTTTTCTGTAGAGTGTCGCGCGCGAAACACCTAAGTATCGCGCGGTCAGTGAAACGTTCCCTCCATTGTGGCGGAGCGCAGCTTCGATCCGAGATGTTTGTGATTTCGAGCGCGCTGTCAAATCCGTTCGCGCAATCTCCGACACTATATCTTCAGGTAAATGCTCGAGGCCGATTCTGTCAGATTCGGCGAGCACAACCGCATGCCGGAGGGCATTGCGAAGCTCTCGTAAGTTACCCGGCCAATGATAATTCAGCATCACGAGCCGGGCCTCGTCACTCAACCGCAATTCCGGCTGTCCTAAGTGGTGACTTTCGAGTTTGAAAAGATCGTTGACTACACCTGCTAGATCTGGGTGGCTTCTCAAAGGTGGAAGGAAGACCGTTCCACCATTCAACCGGTGCAACAGGCCGCTTCTAAGCTTACCACTCTTGGCAAATTGGGCGAAATCTGAGCCAATAAGTCCAATAATTCCAATGCGTTCGGTCGCTCGCCGGTCGCGGTTTTCCAGCAGTGTCTGGAGAGCGATCTGTCCGCTTTCATCGAGTTCATCGAGGCGCTCCAGTACAAGGCAAATTTTCCGGCGAAGCAGTGGCTGCGAGCAAAAAACTGCAACTCCTGCTCGTTGGCTGGACACTGCCGCACAGTCGATAAAAAGCGTTTCCGTTTCTCCCTCCAAGCAGCGGCGCGCGATCATCTGCGCAAAGGCAGTCTTGCCGCTGCCGGTTTCTCCCCCCACAATCAGCGGCATGCCGGCGTTATACAGCTTTTCCGCTCTCTCAAGCAAAAGTGAGATCATTGGGTCAACGCGGAAATCCTTTTCGGCCAGACCTAAGCCTTGCAGAGGCGACACGAACATGGCTGGTAACATGCTGGTTGCCATATCGGCATTATGCGCCGTGACCGAACGTGACCTTCTAGCCTCGGGTTGGTTAAAAACCACTTGCAGGTTCTTACCAGAAAAAGGAATCGGATAGGCCCTGTCAGGGCGTATGTCGGCGAGCGACAAGTCCATGCAGAAAACCTCATCGGCGGGCCGCCCTATTATTTCGTCGGTAGGCAAGCCCGTAAGCGTTGTTACCTGCGAACTCGCATCGACAACAAGCCCGTTGTCGTCAATAGCCACACGCCCCTCTTCAGCGAGGTCTGTGCTCTCCGTATCGTGAAAAAGCCTTAGCAGATTGCTATGACGATGCAGTCGGGCAAAGTAGCGGTTCTCTATTCGCCGTGCAGACCTTTCAACGATATCGAGTACGACGCGATTGGTCCTATCGTCACTGACGCGCGCTGTGGTTACGTTGATAACACTTTGCAAGGCCTGCCGTCGCCCGACCACAGGAGCAGTGATGCACGACAATGCCTGCGTCGCCAGCCCATAGTGTTGCTTCCCGGCAATGACGACAGACCGCCCTGCCCTAAGACATGTTCCAACGCCATTTGTTCCTTGCCTGTCTTCCGCCCACACCGAGCCTGGCAACACACCCAGCCTCGACATGTCACCCAATAACTGATGATCGCAGCGAAAAAGCATCATCACACCATTCGCGGAGGCAAGGGATACGAGATACTCGCTGTCCACCAGACGCAGGAACAATTTCTCTACTTCTGCCTCCGCGACAGCTAGGAGATCCTCGTGGTCCTGTGCGATGCTGCGGAACTCGTAGTGGGTCAGAACCTCCGCGCGCGGAACATTATCAGGTGCGAGATTATAGTCCGCCAGACAACGCTTCCAGGATTCGGCGACAATGCCGGGCAAAGGCTTACTCGACTCATGGTCTCGAGACCTCCGCAAACGCTCGATTTCGTCAAAAAGCGGTTCGCGCGCTAAAGTGTCATCTCCCCAAAAATCATACTCCAACATCTTGCTCCTCCCAAAGCAACACTGAGACGGCTTCGTTCTTTAAACTTTTTATAACATTCTTCGTCTGGCTAGTCGAACGGACCCACCATCCACCCAGAAGTTCGTGGGGCAATGTCTTGCTTGCAGCATAATCAACTGTTCCGACCCTGAAGATGATCTGGTCTGCGTATTCATGCGATCCAACGATCCAGAAAGTTGGCTTGTTGCTGCCGCTCCCGGATAGGATCTATGAGGAAATAAAAAGGTGTGCAGCAGCTGGTGACCACCACTAACATCGAGAGTAATGCTCTCAGAGGGGTTGTGATTACCAAGCCAGATGGGCTCGTCGCTATTTGCCAGCAATGAAAAGCGCATCGCAGTAACACGCACTATCATCCCGACTTTTCTGGAGAATTTGGAAGCGCCTTGTCGAAAGGCAAATGCCTCGCGGCCATTATACGTCTCCGTTTTAGCCCGACATCCTTGTATGAAGATGTCATCGACATTTATATCAGTTGTTGCCAGCGACCCATAGCGACTGTGAGACGCGAGAGGGCCAAACAACTGTCTCAAATGAGACAGTTGTTGCTATCGGCGGCCAATCCGCAGGATAGATCAGAACTTCACTTCATAAGTCGGCAAGCGAAGAGTTCAACGGCGGGGATCTTCATCGACCTTCAATGACGTTGGCGACGTAACTGCGTATGAGGCGAAAACTCGCGGCCCAAGGCGAATAGCCTGTAGACAGTTTAGGAAACCACCGCCCGGTTCTGAAGAGTGGTCGCGTGTTTCGTGCATCACCGTGCCGTGCGGTTATGCGTCGTGTCTAGCTGTCGCTGGCCGCGAACGCACCACCGGGACCGGTCTCAGACCTTGCGCGACGTAGATGTCTTCGACAAACTGGAAACTACAGATTTTTCTTTGCAAAAAGCGATGAGTTGGCGCACTGGCTTCGAACCGGGTTGGACGGCTTCGGGGTCAGTTCCAATCAGAGTGACCACGGCCTGGGCTTCGCTCTGCCAGTCGAGAACCGGCGCTGCGATCGCAACGAGTCCAGGGATGAACTTGCCTTCGACGGAAGCATACCCCTGACTCTTGGTCTTGCGAACCAACTCGTCTATTCCGCTGGCCGTCGGCGTCAGATCAGGCGCAATAGACGGATTTTTCTTGACGCGACGAAGCTCAGCGTCGCGTGCGGCCTTGGTTGCCGCAGCAGGTGCCCACGCCAAGAAGGCGCGCCCTGATGCCGAATTCAGCAATGGAAGAGTGGTGCCGAGGCCCATCGATGTGACGGTAGGGGATTCCGCTCTCTCCCACCGAACAACGGTCGCTCCGCCATTTCCCCAGACCGAAAGAAGGGCAGTCATACCTGTATCGGCGCATAGTTCTGCCAGGCCGTCCGCGGCGTAGTTCACGAAGTCATGTCTGCCAATCGCTGCCAGTCCAAGCTGCAACGCTCCTGGCCCTAGAAGATACTTGCCCGAGCGGCCGGTCTGAGAGATCAAGCCAGCCGTCAGAAAGGAAGAAAGATATCGATGTACCTTGCTCGGAGGCATCTGGCACTTCCTAGCCAGATCGGACAATGTTACCGGCTCCCGAAACTCAACGACACTACTCAGCACCCGTAACGCCGCGTCAAGCGACTGAATTCCACTACTCTGACGTGATCCAACTTCACTTTTCGCCAATTGTCTCTACCAGTTCCTTGAGTGCCGTAATCTCCGCAGCGAACGTATCACCGTTCTCCCGTTTGAAAAGCCCCCTCACCTCTTGCGCCTGAAACGCGAGAGCGTTTCCGATTCGGCCTTCGTATTCGATCGTCACGGTCTTTCGGCTCCATTCCTTGATGGTGAGGCCTATCACGAGGGCGTCGCCATCGACGATCGGCCGACGGAACTGTGCCTTCGCGTCGATCAGGCCGATGCCGAGTGCGTCAAGCTCTACACATAAGTGGGCATGCCCTCCCCGCGGACGCAACCAGTCATGGAATGCCTTATCTAACCAGCGGAAAATATTAGGATAGAAGGCGATTCCTGCCGGATCGCAATCGCCGAAACTAACTTCGATATGGGTCATCAGTTCACTTTCGCGTTTTCTGTATTAAAAAATTGATTGCGCATATTGGAAAAGATACTAGGTTGACCTGCGTCATATCTCAAGTGATCTAAAGGGAGGAGAGATGGCACGACTTACCAGCATCCATATCCTTGGAGGCGGTCCGGCTGGCTTTTACACGGCCGATTTCAATTCTCTTGTGCGCAGCTCGGCCGAAAATGAAACTGGCAGGGCAGTGGCGAAGCTTCGGACGTGCATAGCTGGCGACAAGCACGATCGAAGATCCTCTGCAGCTTGGTCAAGTCAAAGCTGCTGCCGCAGAAATGCCCCCTTATCATCGAGTATGTTGCGGAAATTCCAAAAACCGGGACTGGCAAGATCCACCGGCAAGCGCTTTTGAAGACGCCGGCTCAGATCTGACCATACCCATCGACAGGCAGCCAGTCGACACAGGCGTCTTGCCCAAAGTAACTGCCGAAGAGAGGAGATAGTTCGTGACTTTTGTTTTTCCACCACCGCCTCAGGCGTCCGTTGCCGTTGCCGGTTCAACTTCGCGTTTTCCGGTGCGACGCGTATTCTGCGTCGGCCGCAACTACGCAGCTCACGCTCGCGAGATGGGCAAAGATCCTGAGCGCGAGTTTCCCTTCTTCTTCATGAAGCCAACAGATGCCGTCGTCGATGATGGCGAAATGGTCACATACCCGCCTCGTACCAGCAATTTTCAATACGAGGCGGAACTGGTGGTCGCCATCGGCAAGGAAGCCATCGATACACCCGTCGAGTCGGCACTGGAGCATGTCTGGGGATATGCCATTGGAAACGATCTCACGCGGAGAGATATCCAGATGGAAGCTCGCGACAAAGGACGTCCGTGGGACGAAGGCAAGGCGTTTGATCGATCGGCAGTGATCGGGCCACTTCATCCGGTTTCGGCTGTTGGTCACCTCAGCAGCGGGTCGATAAGCCTGAATGTGAACGGTGATACCAAGCAGGACGCTGACCTTAAAGATCTCATTTGGTCTGTGCCAGAGATCATATCCATCCTGTCACATTCGTTCGCGCTCAAGCCCGGCGACATCATCATGACGGGTACGCCAGCAGGTGTTGGACCGTTGTTGCCGGGCGATGTCTGCATCGTAAGCATTGAAGGTCTTGGCCAGTTGTCCACGCGCGTTGAGAAAGCGAAGCAGTAGCCGTGTTCAAGCTTCACAACTTCTTTCGATCCTCTACGTCAACGCGGCTACGCGTCGCCTTGAATTTCAAAGGGTTGTCGTATGACTACGTATCGTATGTCCTTCGTCGAGGTGATAATCGCACTGAGGCGTATCTCCAGATGAATCCCGCCGGGCTGGTTCCCGTCCTTGAAAGAAAGGATGGGACGTCCATGACCCAATCGCTCGCGATCATCGAATGGCTCGACGAAGAATATCCGCGGCCAGCCCTCCTGCCCCGTGATGCAGATGGCAGGGCTCGTGTGCGTGCACTGGCCTATATGGTTGCTTGCGAGATACACCCTCTCAATAACCTGAGGGTGCTCGGATATCTGGCTGACAGTCTTGGGGCGGACGAAGACTTTCAGCGGAAGTGGTTCATTCACTGGGTCAGTGAAACCTTCGACGTCTTGGAAGCAACTCTCGCACGCGACGAAGATACCGGGGACTTTTGTCATGGCAGCGAGCCGAGTCTCGCCGACGTGTGTCTCTACGCTCAAGTTTGGAATAACAAGCGGTTTGATATCGACCTTTCGAGTTGGCCGACGATTACAAGAATCTTCAACGCTCTTGATGCAATCCCAGCCTTTCATTCAGCCGCGCCACCTTTTCAGCCAGACGCGTCCTAACAGCTCGAGTTCGCGAAACAGGAGAATTCTATGGAAAACGCGACTGCAACCAAGAAATCCCACGCGATGCAGCCCGAGGACACTCCCGAGCTTCGAGAACTCTATGCTGGCTTCGACCGGCAGCATATCAAGCCACTTTGGACGCAACTCGGGAACCTGATGCCCCGACATCCAATGTCCAAGGCCGTACCTTATGTCTGGAAGTGGGCTGATATTTTACCCCTCGCCCAAAGGGCGGGAGATCTCGTTCCAGTCGGGCGTGGCGGCGAGAGGCGAGCATTGGGGTTGGCAAATCCCGGCTTGGGAGGCAACGCCTACATAAGCCCCACTCTCTGGTGCGCGATTCAGTATCTCGGACCACGTGAGACCGCACCTGAACATCGGCACTCGCAAAATGCCTTTAGATTTGTCGTCGAGGGAGAAGGTGTCTGGACGGTTGTAAACGGTGACCCTGTTCGGATGAGCCGAGGCGACCTTTTGCTGACACCCGGCTGGTTCTTCCATGGGCATCATAACGATACTGATCAGCCGATGGCTTGGATCGACGGGCTCGATATTCCCTTCTCCCATCAAAATGACGTTGGCTTCTTCGAGTTCGGTGCCGAGCGTGTTACCGATTATGCTACCCCAAGGTTCTCACGTTCGGAGCGGCTCTGGGGCCATCCGGGCCTGCGCCCGCTATCCGGTCTGCAAGATACGGTCAACTCTCCGGTCGGGGCATATCGGTGGGAACATACCGACCGAGCCCTGGCAGAGCAGCTTCTGCTCGAGGAAGAAGGCCAGGCCGCCACCGTCGAGCAGGGACATGCGGCAATCCGGTACATGAATCCAACAACTGGCGGCGACGTTATGTCGACGATACGTTGTGAATTTCACCGCCTTCGCGAGGGTGCCGTTACAGCGCCACGGCGCGAGGTCGGCTCGACGATTTTCCAGGTTTTCCATGGGCGCGGGAGCGTCGTCATCGAAGGCAACGAGCGTAAGCTCGATATCGGGGACATCTTCGTAGTTCCCTCTTGGATCCAATGGTCGCTACAGGCAGAGACGCAATTCGACCTGTTTCGCTTTTCTGACGCCCCGATCATGGAGCGGCTGAACTTCGCGCGCACCCTGGTAGAGGGGGAAGACGGGTGAGCCCCAGCCAAGAGGAAGCGCGCGCAGCCCTGCGTGCGCGCCAAGGTGCCGGAGCTCGATACGATGCGGGCACGGCCCCGGCAGAAGAATTGGATTTGGCACGGCGTGGAACCGCTTACTTCGCGCGAATTCTGACCAATCTAAGTGATGAAGGGCTTCTCGGGGCATCTTCTGTGCAAGGCAAGAATCGCCGCTGGCTTGTGGCAGCAATAAGTCTGCAGGCCAGGATGCTGGCGCAAGCAATTAGCTTTGTACGAAGTAATGCCTGTCGACCGCTGCCCTTTGATTTTTCGATAGGGTCGTCTGAAATAGCATTTGCGGCAACGCTTCCGTCCCAAGCTTTGCGTAACTTGTTTGCACATTCGGAGGTCCATCTGAATGTTGAATGGCGCGATTTGTCCGGAGAGGGTTGGACCAACTGGTTCGAAGACCATCGCGGTCGACGGCTGTTCGTAAGAGAAACGCCGTTCATTCGGGCAAGTCGATTGTGGCGCTGCGCAGTAGACTTAAATGCCGGCGGTCGCCAAATTGACATTCCGGCCCAGCTTAAGTCCGTAAGTTTGGCTGTAGCTGATCCCTTGCCACCAATTTAGAGCAAACGACGATTGCCCTAGATGTGAGTCGAATTGTGGCGCCACAAATCCAAAAGTGCCGTTGCTGCACGAACTCATTCTAATGGCGAACGTGAACGCCGCATGGAGTATCGGCGTTCACGCTTGAAAGCCGGCGCTAGGCCTTGAGAATCATGGCCATCTTTTGACCAATCAGCACGCAGGCCGGCATAGTCGGCACCGCCACTATCCGGGGCATGATCGTGCTGTCGGCGATGCGCAGGTTTCGGACCCCGTTCACTCGCAGCTTCGAATCAACAACTGCCTTGTTGTCCTTGCCCATGCGGCAGGCGCCAGCAGAATGGAAGTAGGTGGTCGCCCCGTCGCGAACGAAGTCTATCAGATCTTCCCCCTCGAGCTTCTTGCCTGGTGCGACTTCCCGAACCACGAAATCCTTCATCGCTTTGGAATTTGCAATCGACCGGGCGATTTCAACGCTCCTGGACAATGCTTTCACATCATCTGGATGGCTAAGAAACTGCATGTCGACGATAGGGCGATCTGTAGGGTCGTTCGATCTAAGCCTTACCGTTCCACGGCTCTTTGGCGCGACCAATCCGCCGCAGAGAGCCCAACTGGTAGGTGGTGGAGCATATTTCTTTCCGATGACCTCGCTTGCGTATGGCAGTTCGATCTGAACAATACTTACGTCGGGTAACTCCAAAGAAGAGTCCGTCTTGTAATAGCCCGATACGTTCGCGGCACTATTCCGATATTCGAATGCCTCCGGCGCTTCGAAGAGACAACCGCCATGCAGAATATGATCCTGCACGTTCTTTCCTACCTCGGGAGAGTTCACAATGGGTGCTATTCCCACTGCTTTGAGCCCTGCCTCATCCCCGATGCCGCTCAGCATAAGGATCTTTGGCGTATTAAAGCCGCCGGCTGACAATACGATTTCGCGATCAGCCGAGATCGTTACTGGCTTCCCGTCTACGATACATTCGATCCCGACTGCACGGTCGCCCTCTATTACCACTCGATTGACCGGGGTGTTGACGAGAAGTGTGACATTGTCCTGTGCGAGCACGGGGTACAGAAACGCTCGTGCCATGTTCTGCCGCCTGCCATCCTTGATGATCTGGTTCATCAGACCGAAGCCGTTACCTGTCTCCTCACGATCGCCGTTCAAATCGTCCACGACCGGCAGACCGACTTCCCGGCATCCATCGAGGGCTTTCATTGCCAGTGGCAGAGGATCGGCAGCCGGCTGAACCCAGACAGGTCCTCCGGTGCCACGATACTTTGCGTTCGGTTTGCCTTGCCAGTTTTCAACACGCTTGAAGATCTCTAGGCCATTTTCGTAGTTCCATGCCGGATCGCCCGAGACATCCGCCCAATGATCGAGATCGGCCTTGAAGGGACGAGACCAAATAGTGGCGTTGATACTGCTACCTCCGCCGACAACACGACCTGTGTGCTCCGGTATCCCGCGATTGTTCACGCTTGCGCTTGGTACCGAGATGTCGCCCCAGTCGCGCTCCGTGCCCAGATTGGTAAACCATAAGCGAGGATCCTGTACCGAGGGGGCCGTGTCCCAGTCGCCAGCCTCGACAACAAGGATTCGCGCCGACGTCTCCTTTGCCAGCGTCCCTGCCAATGAGCAGCCGGCACTACCCGCCCCAACAATGATGTAGTCGTAAACCCTTGCGAGGGATGCGCGTCGTTTGTCCTGATTGGCCCGGATGGCATCGAGCTCGTCTGCAAGAGCTTCAATGCCTCCTGCGATCACGAACCCCGTCGCAGCCGCAGCTTGAAGGAATCTTCGACGATTGATGCGACCGGTGATCAACGAATGCTCCAGTCGCTCGAATTGCTTGGGCCTATTCCGTATCATCGTGTTCCTCCCGTTTGGCAATGTAACCTGTCACCAAGGTCCGAAACACGGAGCTGTATAACAGGACGGTAGCTGGCTGAGGGCTCCCTATGCTGACGCGGCCAAGAAGACCGCACCTCGGAGCAGCACCCCTCCAGGAACTGCCCCGTAATGTCGCCGGATTGACGGCGTCAGAACGGATATGGCTGGCGGCTATTCTCGATTGTCAGCCACTTCAGTTCAGTAAACTCGTCGATTACCGCTCGACCATCGAAGCGACCGAAGCCGCTGGCCTTGGTACCTCCGTATGGCGCCTGAGCCTCATTGGCCACCGTCGCGCCATTAATATGGACAGATCCCGTGTCGATGCGTTTGGCGACCTCCAACGCACGGGTGATGTCTGCGCCAAACACGCCGGCAGAGAGGCCATATTCCGTATCGTTCGCGATGCGAATAGCGTCTTCAGTATCTTTCGCACGAATGATCGAAAGGATTGGGCCGAAGGTCTCCTCGGCGTAGATGCGCATACTTTGCGTCACGCCATCCAGAACGGTCGCCGGCATCATTGTTCCGTCCCAGTGGCCACCGGCCACGAGCTTTGCCCCTTGCGACATCGCATCTTGCAAAAGGTCGGCAAGGCGTGTCGCCGCGGGCCTGCTGATCACAGGTCCGAGGACACATTCGCCAGAGGCGGGATCGCCGACAGGCAAAGCCTTGGCGCGTTCGGCGAATTTCGCAACGAACTCGTCAGCGATCTTCTCATCGATGATGATGCGTTCTGTCGACATGCAGATCTGGCCTTGATACAGGAACGCGCCGAATATTCCGGCAGCGACCGCGTCATCGACATTTGCATCATCGAGGACCACGAGCGGTGACTTGTCTCCCAGTTCCAGGATGCATCGCTTGAGATGCCGGCCTGCCTTCTCCGCGATAATCCGACCAACGTGGGTCGATCCTGTAAAGTTAATCCGGCGGACAGCGGGGTGTGAAATCAATGCGTCGATGACTGCGGGCGCATCGCTTGGATCGTTCGTGATGAAATTCAGTGTGCCTGCTGGGAAGCCGGCGGCGTGCACTGCCTGAGCCATGAGTTCGTGAGTGCGCGGGCTGGTTTCCGAAGCACGAAAAACAACCGTATTCCCGCATACTAAGGGATATGCGATCGCGCGGGCGGCGAGGACAACCGGGCCGTTCCAAGGCACAATGCTGAGAATGACCCCAACCGGCTGACGAATGGTCATTGAAAGCGTGTCGGGTTTGTCAGTCGGAATGGTCTCGCCTTGCAATTGAGTGGCAAGCCCGGCGGCTTCGCGAAACAGGTTTGCTGCGAGCATTACATTGAAGCGCGCCCAAAGCTCGTTCGCGCCAACTTCGAGACTCATTGCCCTTACGAAGTCTTCGGCCCTCGCCTCGATCTCGTCTGCCGCTTTTAGCAGAAGCGTCCGTCGCTGGGTGGGGCCGGATTTCGACCAGTCTATAAATGCCTTCTGTGCGGAGTCGACCGCATGCAAAGCATCATCGACGTTGGCGGCGGCTCCACGGCTAACCACGACATCGGACGCGGGGCTGCGCCGTTCGAACGTCGCGCCTGTTCCAGACTTTCGTTCTTGATTGTCGATGTAGAGATACGTGTCCAAGAAATTCCTCCGTGCCTTGACCTGCTGGTACACCAAGCCTCTCGTCTCAACGAGAAGTGCAGTCCCTACGAGCGCATAATTGTCGAACCAACATCTACGCCCGTCTCCTCCCAAACTGACGGATCCACGCTACACAAGTTTTTGTTTTGTGCAATGGCTTTTACAATGCGGAAAAAACCGTGATCCGAAGGACGACTTGAACAGACCAAAACCATCACAGAAGCAAAGCCATTCCCAATTGGTTGGCTGTGCTCGAGGACGGAAATCTAGAGCGGGAAGAGACAACCTCCATTCAAGAGCAGCAGATACCAGCCGCGTTAGGCCGTCTTATTGGCGCTGCTGCTTAACGACGTTTTCCCGATAAAACTTAGGAGCTACTTTCATGGCCTTTTTGAATGCACTGCTGAAGGCGGCCTCGGAGGCATAGCCCAGCTAGGCGGGCTTCACCTTCAAATTCCGAAAATATGCAATCGTGCCAGATTCCAGCCAGACACCAACACCACCACGTTGTTTGGTTCCAAATTTTAGGTCGTTTACAATGAGTGCGGGTTGACTCTTGCCGTCGAGATAAAGCGCCGCCTTTTGGCCGGACACCACGATCCTCATGTGGATCCATCGTCCTAGGTCCAGCTCCGCATAGCTTTCGTACTTCTCTGGAGATTCGCTTCTGAGCCTGTCGAATCTGTAGTCGGGGTAGGCAACATACTGAACGCTGTGATTGCGACGGACCTGATCGTCGGCGACACTGTTTGTCGGACGTAGGTAGATGCTTTCAAACCGACCTTCGCTATCGATACGGAAAGTTAGGCCAATGAAACCTCTGGCATAGGCCGGAGCATCAGCCGCAAGTTCGCTCGCCATCTCGGCTTCTACAACACCGTCACCGAAATCCATTGGCAGCCAGGCCATGAAATTTCGGTCGGAGAGCTTCTCTTTCTGGGCATCCTGAATCGCCTCAGACGGCATCGTCATTTTGAATGCGCGCTCGTCTTTGTAAGTGCTGTGTTCGAGCGAGACGCCGGACAGGTGAAAGTCGCTGATAGCGACGTCCGATGCCGTACCGGCTGAGTGGCCTTCCGCCGCGAAGACGATACCGGCAGCTCTGGGTATTGCGCGGATCAAATCCAATGTCTTCCTCCCGCTTTTTGACATATTATGATGCTTGCCGTCCTCACCTTGGCTACGATTTCTCGGTTGCCTCCCCGAAGAGCTTGCCAGCACCGGCCCAGTCCGAGGGCTCAATGTCCTCAAAAAGCACATAAATATAGCTGGCGTCGGTGCCTGTATTTTTGACGATGCTCTCCGTGATTTCGGCTGCGACGGCAGCTTTAGCTTTCGTGTCCTTGCCGCTGAACCAGCTTACGCGTACAACAGGCATGTTGTTTCTCCTTGGGTTCGGCGGCTTTCTGCCGCCATGATGATGATCTGGGAAAGAACCTCGGGTCGAGCATTCGCGTTGCGCCGCGCGCTCAGCGTTCCAGGAACGAACTGAGCTCGTTCGTGAATTTCACAGGGTTCTTGAAAGCGAGAAAGTGGTCGCCCTCGTCCTTGGCGGAATAGATAAAGAGCTCCGATCCCTTGATCTGCGACTGCATCCACTTTTGGCTCGGCACATTGTTGCTATTCTCGCCAGTGAAGATCGCAGTCGGTACATCGATCTTGCGGCTCACGACGTCGCGCCAGTCATTGGTTGCATGGTCGAACAGCACGAGACTCATGTATTTCATGTCGTTTCTGATGAACTCGTGAGCAAAAGCTTCGGAGTTCTGGAAGTACTGAGAACCGTTCTCCATAGCGCGGCGTAAGACGTTCATATCCACGATCTGGCTATTGGTCGGAGCACCGGCGAAGGCCGCGATCATTCGCTCCGGCGACGTCGTCATTCCTCCGGCATTCAATCGCTCCTCTTCGGTCCAGTCCGCGTGCGTATAGATCGAAATCGGCTCATCGATAAAGGCAGCCTTGCGGATGGACTTTGTACCGAAAAGATCGATGTAGCTCCAGACTACAGAAGCACCCATTGACCATCCACAGAGATCAGCCTGCTCCAGCCCGAGATGATCGACAAACTCTTTCAGGTCCATGCCGTAACGCGCGATGCGCGTCCCGTGGTCAACGTTTTCGGATAGACCTTGATTGCGTGGATCCAGCACAAGAACGCGATACTTCTTGCTCAACAGGGACATGACGTTGAAGTACTCCGCACCATTGGCTCCCCAACCCGGAACGAAGATGATCGGCCGACCCTCCCCAGCTTCCCAGTAGGAAAGCTTCACTCCGTCGTTAGTCTCAAAGCTGTTGATCTCAAGGCCACTGAAATCAGAAAGCTTGCCAGGAACACCTTCGATCTGGTTGGGGAAGGTGAAATCACGGCCGAGCACCTCGATTGCGGGTGCAGCCAAAACCTGAGACGAGAATGAGATCAGAAGGGCTGCGCAAGCTGATCTGAGTGCGAGGTTGTTCATATGCGTTGCTCCATTCGTAGCTGGACGGCGAAGATCACGGTCTAGCTATCGTTTTTTTCGTCAAACGCGAACCCAGGCCGGCGCCACCGTCGCCCCCATGCCCAGGAAGAAACCGAAGTGGATGTTCATCTCTCCAATAGGCTCGAGGAAGCGACTGTTGCTCAGCGGGCCGGCATTGATTGGTTCAAACGAGAGTTTTTCCGCGAGTTCGCGCACTTTGGCGATAGCACTAGCATCATCGCCGGCAATGAAGGTTTGCAGAGCCTTGCCAGCACGGGTCTCAGGCGAGATCAGACCGGCGAAAATCGTGTTGAACGCTTTCACCACGCTGGCACCATCCGCCGCTTTTTGGATCTCTTCAGCTGCGGAAGTCGTGTGACCCAGCAAAAGCTCTTTGTAGTCTGCGGTGGCCGGATTGCTGATATCGATCAAAATTTTGCCGCGCAGGTCTCCAGCTTCGCTAAGAACAGAGGCGACGGCCTGGTATGGTAGAGCCAGTAAAACGACATCGGCGAACTTTACAGCTGCGGCGATCCCACCGCCTTCAACATTGGGACCGAGTTCAGCAGCCAGTGCTGCGGCCTTGGCCGGGTCGCGATGGCCAAGTACAATGTCGATGCCTTGCGATGCAAATGCCCGAGCAAATCCGGAACCCATATTTCCTGTTCCGATAATTGCGACTTTCATTGACTTATCCTCTGTTGCGATTAGCTCCGATATTGACGATGAAATAAAATGAGATAAATCGCGTTAGCATCGCTTTACCTGAAACGGAACGTTTCAAATGGATCGACTGACAGGGATGGAGGTATTTGTCAGAGCTGTCGAGTACGGCTCATTCAGTGCCGCGGGCGAGGCAATGCAAATGTCGTCTCAACTGGTCGGAAAGCATGTCCAGAAACTCGAGCAGCACCTAGGCGTCCAGTTGCTTTACCGCTCCACTCGTCGCCAGAGCCTGACGGATTTCGGGCGAATTTTCTACGAAAGAGCCAAGCTCATCCTGTCGGAGGTAGAAACTGCGGAGAGCATGGCAGCAGAAACGCGTGCCGTGCCAAGTGGACGTTTACGCATCAATGCTCCAGTCAGCTTTGGCATGCAAACCCTTTCTCCTCGCTTACCTGAATATATGAAAGCGTATCCTGAGGTGTCGGTCGAACTCACTCTAGCCAATCGCGCCGTCGACCTTATCGAAGAAGGCTACGATGCCGTATTCCGTGTGGGGGAATTGTCAGACAGCGGGCTGATCGCCCGGCAACTCGCCCCATACCGCCTCGTATTGTGCGCCGCGCCTGCATATCTCGAAAAACGCGATCCGTTGGCATCGCCGTGGGATCTGCAAAAACATGAATGCCTTGGTTTTTTATATACCGAGCTGCGGACGCACTGGACCTTTGACGGGCCCGACGGGCGGGAAGTCGTACCCGTGACGAGCCGGCTCATGGTCGATCATGGCGAGCCATTACTTTGCGCCGCCCTCGAAGGGCTGGGCGTCATGCTGCAACCTATGGAGCTCGTGAAAGACTACCTTGCTGACGGGAGACTTGTGGCGCTTTTGCCTGCCTACTCTGTCCCAACCCGCCCCTTGCACATTCTCTACGCCCCAGATCGCCGCTTGACCCCCAAGCTTAGGAGTTTCATAGATTTCTCGGTCGCCAGCTTCGGACCGTCGGGAAATGCAAATCTCCTCCCGAAGGAAAACCGCCTCGGTGACTGATGCCGAGATATGAGCGCGGCAGGAGGCTCTGCTATTCGCCGCTCGATCGTTGCACCATAACCATTTAAGTTGACTTGAAGGATGCGCCCGCGCCATGAGGGAGTCTGCCGATGATGACTTTGGCCCTTCAGCTCTCATGCTCGTTTCAAAGTCCATTAGCTGGCAAGCTGCATAAGCTCTCGGTCCCAATGCGGTTCGGGCCCTAAGCGACTTACCAGAAAATCGATGAATGCGCGCACCTTCGCTGGAGGGCGTCGGTTGCTTGCGTAAATGGCGAACACACCAGGCAATTCCGTAGCCGGGTGATCGAGCATGAGAGGTGTGAGTTTTCCAGCACGGATGTAGTCCCCGATAAGAAAGGTCGGCTGATAGATCAAGCCTTGCCCGGCCAAGGCTGCGGCAACGAGTGCATCGCCGTTGTTCGCGTGAAGCCTACCGGTGATGGGGGCACTAACAGAACCATCGACGCCGAAATACCATCGACTTGGGCCGAGAGCAGTCGACAAGGTATATCCGAGGCAATCGTGGGAAACCAAGTCCGAGATCGTGCGGGGCGTTCCGCGTTTTGCCAGATATGCGGGTGACGCTGCCACCAATAGCCGGCAACGTGCCAACTTGCGGGCGATCAAGGTCTCGTCTTCAATTTGCCCTATCCGAACGGCAACGTCCCATCCTTCCTCGACAAGATCGACAACGCGATCGTTAAGGCCGAGGTCCACAGTCAGTCCCGGGTGCAACCCGGAGAACTCCGCCAGATGAGGCACGAGTTCGCGTACGCCGAAGGAGACCGGCGCATTGACCCGGAGGGTTCCAGTAACCTCCACCCGTTCAGCAACTGCTACTGCATCAGCCTCAGCGAGTTCGGAAAGAATACGCTCCACGCTTTCGAGGTAGCGTCGTCCTGCCTCACTGAGCGTGGTCTTACGAGTCGTACGGTGGAGAAGCTTCACCCCGAGCCGGCCCTCGAGTGCTCCTATATGCTTTGTGGCCATGGTTTGCGACATGCCCAAAGCCCGCGCGGCGGCGGACAAGCCGCCTAACGTGGCAACCTTTGCAAAGACCTCCATGCCTGCGATTCGATCCAACATCTCACCTCACTCTAATGGTGTGAACTGATATTATTCAGCATGGGATTATCTTTCCGATGAATAGGAAGCATTTATCCTGGCGGATCGCAATCGGTGATCAATGATGATCGAGATTCGCACAGCAAAATACGCTGCCGGCGCTTTCAACTGGATAAGAGAAATCTATCCTTCAGTCACAATTCCGGAGATTTGAGATGAACATTTACGATATCGTCGTGGTTGGCGCAGGCGCGGCCGGTGCAGCGCTTGCGGCAAGATTGAGTGAGTACCCGGATATCAACGTGCTTTTGATCGAGGCCGGGCAGGAGAACCCTTACGATATCGGCCGCAGCCAGGGTGCTTTTTTTCTGACTTGGGGCACTGACAAGAATTGGGCGTATGAAACCATATCACAGCCCTTCCTCAACGGCAGGATAATCCAGCACCCGCGCGGGCGCGCCGTTGGCGGATCGACTACGCTGAACGTTGGTGCATGGTTGCGCGGGCGGCCGGAAGACTATGACGCATGGGAGGCCGCGGGCGCGAAGGGTTGGAACGGCAAGACCGCTGTTGATGCTTTCCTGCAGATCGAAGCGTCGGATCGTGGACCATCCGACACGCGCGGTCACGACGGCATTGTCGTGATGAACGATCTGACAACGCCGACGGATCTGTCTGAGAAAATTCTCGATGCCTACGTCAACGCTGGGTTAGGAAAACGCGGCGATTCGAACGGTTCAGACCCGTTCGTTGCAGAACGCTTTCAAACGCTCTTCGTCGACGGGGTTCGTCGCACTATCGCGGACGATTTCCTCGATGAAAGTGTGCGCGCGCGGGCCAACCTCACAATCCTGACAGGCGCTCATGTCACTCGCGTAGTCTTTGAAGGAAATAAAGCGGTCGGAGTGGAGATCAGGGACGTCGACGGGGTGCGAACCATCGGCGCGCGCCGAGAGGTCGTGCTCTCCGCCGGGGCCTTCAACACCCCCCAAATCCTAATGCTCTCGGGTGTCGGACCACGCGAGCACATCGAGGAACTTGGCCTGGATGTCATCGTCGATCTGCCCGGTGTCGGGCAGAACCTCCAGGATCATTTATACGCCCACGTCTATACGCTAGGGACCGCTGATGCCAAAGGATCCGTCGCTCCAGATCTCGGCGACGCGGCGGTCCAACGCTGGTTGGAGACGCATAACGGGCCGGCCAGCTATTTCCCCGAGAACGGTGTGGCGTGGGCATCTCTGGACGGCCACGCGGTGCCTGATTTTGAATTCCTCCTTTCCTATAACACTACGTCATCCAGTTTCCCGCAGTTCCCAGACGCAGACAAGCGCTCAGGCGTTACGATCGGCGTGGTTCTGCTGCAGCCGCGAAGCCGGGGTAGCGTTCGCCTGGCATCCGCAGACCCTTTCGCAAAGCCCTTGATTGACCCCTCCTACTTGAGCGAGCAGGCAGATGTGGAAACACTTGTCTCCGGGTTGCGCATTGCCCATCGGATGGTGGCCTCCTCAGTTCTCGCATCCTGGGCGGAGACTATATATCCATCGCCGGATGCGTCCGATGAGGAACTGGCAGCGCATATCAGAGCAGACGTCGGTACGGTCTTTCATCCAGTGGGCACCGCACGTATGGGCTCAGCCGACGATGCAAACGCTGTCGTAGATTCCGAATTGCGCGTGAGAGGCGTGGAGGGGCTACGGGTCGCTGATGCTTCGGTTATGCCCACAGTGATCCGGGGGCACACTATGGCTCCATCCGTCTTTATTGGCTATCGGGCGGCCGAGATTATCCGACGTGACAAGGCAGCTTCCTGAGATGGTCTGGCCGCAACTCGATTACCAGGGCTACTAGGCGATCGGCAGTTACGATCCACTTGAGGCATCGCACTACTGCACATACCGCGCAGTTTCTGTGCGCCACGCTTGTGGGCACCGCCCGCGCGCTGACTTCCCTCTAGATATTAAGCAAGGAGAACCGCATGATCAACACCTCCCGTCCGACCGACATTGTCAGCCCGACCGCCGACGCCATTCTTCCGAACAAGGTTACCGCCGAAGAAGCCCGCGCCGCCGGTCGGTTCGGTCATGACAAACCGACGCCGGAAAACAGCATCGTGCTGCTTATCGATCACCAGATAGGCCTGATGACGGGTGTTCGCGACTTCACCTCGCTGGCCGAGTTCAAGAGCAACGTGGTGGGCCTCGCACGCGCTGCAAAGGCGCTCGAAATTCCGGTCTTGATTACCACGTCGAATGCGCAGTGGCAAAACGGTGACACTCTACCCGAGATCAAGGAACTCTTTCCGCAAGAGCCGATTTACCGTCGAACCGGGATCATCAACGCGTATGAGGACCCGACTTTCCGTAAGGCGTTCGAAGATCTGGTCGAGTCCACGGGCCGCCGACACATTATCCTTGCCGGTGTGACAATCGGGACGTGCTGCGTGTTCCCCACGCTCTCCCTATTGAACGACGGCTACAAGGTTTTCCCTGTCATCGATGCATGCGGCGCCTGGAATCGCTACGAGGCAGAAGCAGCCATGTCGCGCATGAGCAACGCCGGCGCGGAGCTGGTCAGCACCTTTGCGCTTGCCTGCGAACTTCAGGCTGACTGGAAGCGGCCGACGGCGAATGCGATGTTGGCCCCCTTCACCAGCAATCTGTCCGAATACGGCTTCGTGCTCCAGAACTTCTGGAATAATGCAAACCAGCATAGCGTGCCGGATCCCTTCGGTATCGTGAAGTAACCACTGCGTTTCGCCGGCGCGATGAAGCGCCGGCGGGACTACCAAAAAGGATCGAAAGACTGATGAAAACGCTACCGGATCAAGAAACCCTTATCGTCCTGCTGCATGGCGTCGGAAGCGACGGTCGCAATATGATGGGACTCGCAGATGCCTGGCGCAGCTTACTCTCGAATGTGGTTTTCGTGGCACCTGACGCACCGTTTCCTTCGGACTTTGGCGGTAGGGAGTGGTTCAGTGTTGCTGGCGTAACGACCGAAAACCGTCCTGAAAGAATAGTCCAGGCGCGGCCCGCCTTCGATGCCGTACTCAGCGCCGAGTTGCGGCGACACGGCTTTGCAGACAGGCTGGACCGAGTCGTTCTTGTCGGTTTTTCGCAAGGCTCGATGATGCTTCTCGACGCCGTGACATCGGGGCGGTGGCCCGTCGCGGCTGGCGTCGCATTCTCGGGCCGTCTTGCGTCTCCTCAGCCATTCCAACCATCGAGTGGAACGAAACTTCTGCTTCTCCACGGAACAAGTGACACTGTTGTGCCGGTCGATGAGACATCCAGGGCACAAAAGGCTTTGCAAGATTCAGGTTATGAAACCGAAGCTAGGCTCCTCCCGGCCCTCGGGCACTCGATCTCAAGCGAGGGTGTTCTTTTGGCGCAGCGCTTTATTGCCGCCGCGTTGGTCACCCCAGCCTCGCGCAGCCATGAAGTTCAACAGTTAAGGAGAGCGTGATGCTCGTAAATGGCAAATGGACAGCGGACTGGCAACCGGTCCAGGCGAAAGATGCAAAGGGCGGATTTGTACGACAGACGTCCAGCTTTCGAAACTGGATTACCCCCGACGGAAGCGCCGGGCCAACCGGCGAAGGTGGCTTCGAAGCCGAGGCCGGGCGCTATCATCTCTATGTCGCCCTGATCTGCCCATGGGCGTCACGGACCCTGATTGTACGCAAACTGAAGAAGCTTGAAGGTCTGATCTCGTTGGCAGCGGTTGAGCCCGCGCTCACAAAGGAAGGCTGGCGGTTTGGTAGCTATCCCGGCTCTGATCGGGATGAGGTGAACGGTGCCCGGTACTTGCACGAGATTTACACACGGGTTGACCCTAAGATCACTGGCCGCGCAACGGTACCGGTCCTCTGGGACAAGAAGAGATGCTCGATCGTCAACAATGAGTCGGCCGATATCGTGCGTATGTTCAACAGTGGCTTCGGCTCACTTGCTGATGAAAGTTTCGACCTCTACCCGGAAGATTTGCGTTCACGCATAGACGCACTCAACGACGAAATTTACCCAAGCCTCAACAATGGTGTCTACCGTGCCGGTTTTGCAACCACACCGGAAGCCTATGAGGAGGCTTTCGCCGGTGTATTCGGGATGCTCGATAAGTTGGAGATCCTGCTCGATGGAAGTGCCTTCCTGTTTGGGGAGCGACTGACGGAAACCGATATCCGGCTGTTTGTGACGCTTGTCCGGTTCGACGCAGCCTATCACGGCCTTTTCAAATGTAATCTCCGCCGGATCGCAGATTACCCGAACCTTTCTGCGTACCTTCATCGGATGTTGTCCGTTCCGGGTATCGCCGAAACGGTCAATATCGATCATATCAAATGTGGTTACTACTCAATCCAGAGCTTGAATCCGACAGGGATTGTGCCTGTCGGGCCAACCCTCGATTTTGAACCGCTGCTTCGAAAGAGATCGCGCCGATACGGGCTTGAATAGCCAGCGCCCGATTGTCGGGTGAAGATCACATTTTACCATTCGGTGAACGTTTGGGATCCTAACATCATGCTTACTCACATACTTCTGACAACGATCGTGCTGCCGCTCATTCTCGGCATTTTGATCGCCGTGGCCGGCAAGGAAAATTCCACCAGAAGCATAGCGTTGACTGCGCTTCTCATCCCCATTGCCGCCGCTATCGCAAGCGTATCGATAGAGGGATTTCCCACGCTTCCTCCCATTGCTGCAAAACAGAAACTGCCGGTTTTGTTGCTCAGCGGTGGTATCGTTTTCATGCTTCTTGCTCTGGGGCTCAAGCAGCCGCTTGAGCGTGGCGTTTCTATTCTCATCAGTGTCATCTCCCTTGCCGTTCCCGTATGGTGGCTCGGACGTAACATCATCATTGCCAACTCGACGAAAGCAACCACTCTCGGCGTCGTGCTGATGCTCGCAGCTATTGCGCAATCGTTGGTTTCGAGCGGCCGTTCACAAAGATTGCCGTCAGCGGCGTTGCCTGCATCCTTGATGGCAACAGCAATCGCGACCGCTCTTTCCGCTATCCTGGGCGGGTACATAGGAATGGCGCAGATGAGCGGAGCACTTGCCGCCCTGTTTGGCGGCTGGCTCCTTGTCGGGTACATCGCCTACTTGCGTGGCAAAGATAATGCTTTTGCTCTGCAGGGCATGGCGGCCTTTGCCTTCGTCTGGACCGCGGCAATCGCTGTTGCGATGACAGTGCTTTTTACGCCAAGTGCGGTGCCGGCCACACTTGTCCTTTCCGTCCTACCGATTGCAGTGTCCACCGTCCTTTCCTGGCGACAAATCACCTTCGCGCACCAGCCACGCTTCCTGCGACCTTTGACATCAGGCGTACTCGTTGCGGTTCCTGCAGCCGTAGCTGTTCTAATTGCGGCCATTGTACAAGCGTGAGGCCGCTATCTGTCCGGACTTCCGGACCCCCCTCCCGTTCGGGATCAACAAAAGGAGAATCCATGAAATTCTTGAGCCTTACGACTGCCCTGATCGGCCTAGCCATGACCGGTTCTGTCTTCGCAGCTGACAGTTACGATATCGATCCGACGCACGCATGGGTTGGCTTCAAGACCGACCATGCAAGCTGGGCGAAAGCGCACGGCGCGTTCAAGACCGTATCCGGCAGCATCTTGTTCGATAAGGAAGATGTCACGAAAAGCACTGTCGAGATCACGATCGAGGCAGCGAGCATCGATACGAATGACGAAAAGCGCAACACGCATCTGAAGAGCCCGGATTTTCTGAATGCCGAGGAATTTCCGCAGATCACCTTCAAAAGTACCGCAATTGAAAAGACCGGCGATCAGACTGCCAAGGTGACGGGCGACCTGACCTTGCTCGGCACGACCAAGCCTGTAATCCTGGACGTCGTATGGAATGGAGAGTCGCCGCTTCCCTGGGATGCGAATACGATCAAGACCGGATTCTTCGCTACCGGCTCCTTCAGCGGACCCGCTTTCGGAATCGTAAAGATGCCCGACTTTGGTCTTGGTCCCGACATTGTGCTCGATATCGATGTCGAAGCGGTAAAGAAGTAAGCGACACGATCTTTGGATTAGCCACAGTACTGTCGGGGCCTCCGGCCTTACTCCAACAACGAGTAGCCCGGCTCATAGCACAGCCTTTGAGTGTTTGAGTAACACGATTATTAGTCGATTGCTGAGGTGAAGGGCGGTGTGCCCTTGATCCTGGACAATGGTGTCTCCGCCGCGGAACCGATGGCGTCTAGGCTTTATCCCAGGGTTACAGCTGTCCTTTTGGGGCGGCCTATCTTCTATGGTCGGTGCGGGCGGCGGTGCGGGCGTCATTGATTGTTTCAAGGACGAGACGGTCGACGCGATATTGCATTATGGCCTTATCAAGGTGGCTGAACTTGGCAAGGAGCGCGATCACCGGATTTGACAATCTGGCGGAGTTTGCAAGAAGCTCGCCGTCGAGTAGGCGCCGCAGCCATTGGCTGCGGCGCCTGTATTTCACTTCGGATAGTCGACGTTGAAGGTGTTCGGATCGTAGTCCAGAATACCCGTCGACAAGATCAGATCGTTCGGTTTGTCGAGGCGCGCATAGTCCTGGACCCATTTGTCGGCCTTCACGGAGGGTGTTTCATCACCCTTGGTTATGGCGATGTCCACGCTCATCTCATACTGATGCGGCACGGGCTTTCCAGCGAGCACATCCAGTGCAACATTGACCGCGACACCACCCATGGCCGGTGGATAGTCGTAGTTGAATACCGGAACCTCGTTCTCGACGGCGAGCTTCACGCAGCCATTGAGGTCGGCGCAGGTAATCGGCGGGATCGTACCCTTGGCCCAGCCGGCTTCGACGAAGGCTTCCAGAGCACCCGAACCCTGCAGGCCGTGGTCTGCCCACACCCCGTTGATCTGATCGCCGTACTTTTGCAACAGCGCAGCCATCACTTGCTTGCCCTTGGCCGGGCTCCAGTCGGTATATTGCAAATCGAGTATCTTGATATCGGGATAGTTTGCAAAGATTTGCCTGGCCGTGGCGATACGCGTCTCGGCCACGCTCACGCCGGCCATGCCGGGCAGCATGACGATATTGCCTTTGCCGCCGAGCTTTTCGGTCAACCACTGCGCGCTCATGTGACCGTAGACGTTATCGGACGCAGTGACGAAGGTGACAAAGTTGTCACTGGTGACGCGGCGGTCAACCATCACCACGGGAACGCCCTGTTCTGTCGCCCTGGTCACAATCGCATTGAGGGCGTCAGACGTCGCTGCAGAGACGATCAGAATGTCGACGCCCCGCTCCAGGAGATCCTGGACGTCAGAAACCTGCTTTGCCGGGTCGTCATTCGCATCAGTAATCAATAGCTGCTTGATCTTGTTTTTGTTGTCGGCCGCGGCCTGCTGGATCGAATGGAGCATGCCAACGCGCCAACTGTTCGAGATGGAGGCGTTTGAGAACCCGACGACGTATGGACCATCTTTCTTGAACTTTGTCGTATCGACAAACGGGATGTTGGTAGTGCTCCAAAGCAGGGTGCGGGACGCACCCTGATATCCTGTCTTTGCTTCCTGCGCGAGAAGCGCAGATGCCGATGCGGCCACTAGGCCGGCGGCGAGTGCGAGTGATGCTATGCGTCTGAGCATATCGATGATCTCCCTTGAACCGTTATGGCAGCCGCTCCAGTTTCCTGCACGGTCTGCCTTGGACGTTATGCACGGCACGTTTTTGGGGGCGCTCTCGAACACTGGGATCGGAGAGCGCAGTCAATCCAAACACGCTGCCGAAAAATAGATCCGGCTGCTTCGCGTTTGCGACGGGAACCCCTCCTTCCCGTTTCGGTTCAGGCGCGGAAAACCTATACCCGCGCCGAGATTTTTGTCGGGCGCATTACTGTACCCGCCTCACGTAGAACGCCGCGGCGACCACGATTACCAGGCCCTTGATGATGATTTGGAACTGGATCGGAAATCCAATCATCAGCACGGCGTTGAACACCACCACCAGGATGGCGGCGCCGACGAGTCCGCCAACGATCGACCCGCGGCCACCGGACAGGGCGACGCCGCCCATGACTGCAGCAACGATCGAGTCGAGCTCGAAACCGCGACCCACCCAGTTGTCGACGATGCCTACAAAGCCCGACAGGATGAGACCCGCGAGCGCGGCAAGGCCTCCCGAAATCACGTAGCAGGCAATCGTCACGCGATCGGCATTGATGCCGACCAGGCGTGCTGCCACTGGATTTCCACCCGTGATGTAGATCCTGCGGCCGAATGTTGTGCGATGCAGCACGATCGAGAAAACGGCGGCCAGGACGATCAGCATCAGCAGATTGTAGGGCACGCCGTAGAAAGTCTGCGACCCCAGGATCCGGTAGAAGGGTGGCACGTTGCCTGAAGGTGCACCCTGCGTGTAGGCGAAGCGCATGCCTTGAAGCACAATCATGGTGGCAAGCGTCGCAAGGAACGGCGACACGTTGCGCTTGGTAATCAAAAGGCCGTTGACCCACCCGGTGGCCAGGCCGATTGCCATGGCGACAGCGAAGACCACGAGCGCGTCGCTGTCTTGTCCGTTGAAGCTCGTGGCGACCACAGCGGCGGTCGCCATTACGGACGCCACAGACAGGTCGAGCCCACGCACCAGGATGACTAGCACCTGTCCGATCACTACTATCCCCAGGGGCGCGGCCTGCAGCAGCATGTTGGAGATATTGCGGCTGCTGAGGAACTGCGGCGACAGCAACGCCGAGACGATGATAAGCACGACCAGGGCAATGTGAATGCCGTAGTTGCGGATGATCTCCTGCGCTCTTTCAGTCCAGCGAACCGGTGTCATTGAGGTTGCGTCGACCGTCTGTGACATCAGACTTTCCTCTTGTTCTCGACATAAACCGATACCGCGATGATCACGATAAGACCCTGAATGATCAGCTGGTAGTGGGTCGATAGGTCGAGGAAGTTGAGCAGATTGTTAAGAAGCGAGACCAGATAGACGCCCATGAGCGTCCCGATGACGCCGCCGCGGCCGCCGCTCAGCAGCGTTCCGCCCACCACGACCGGCGTGATTGAGGTGAGCGTGTAGTTCTGCCCGAAATAGGGCTGACCGACGCCGAGCCGTGCGACGAGAAAGATCGCCGCGAGCGAGGCCGTGAAACCGCAGAAGGCGTAGACGAAGAATAACACTGATCTGCACGGCAGACCCATTAGCTTGGCGCCGACTGCGTCATCGCCAATGGCAAAGATGTAGCGGCCAAACGGCACCTTGCGCAGGAACCACGCCATGATGAGAAACAGCACCACGGTGAACAGGGCACCGATCGGTATTCCCAGGAGGCGACCGTAGGCCAGATAGTCGAAGCCGAGCGGCATCTTGCCTGCTGGCCCCTGGGTATAGAGCAGCGTTATTCCCTGCAGTGCGGCCCCCATTCCCAATGTGACGATCAGGGGATGCACGCCAAGCCCGATGGTGAGCCCGGCATTGACGAGGCCGACAAAGATCCCGAGTCCTATTACCACGGCTAAGGCCACATACATCATGGCAGGATCGCCGTTCGCGATGCCCGAAAGCAATACGCTGGCGAGACTGATCATCGAGCCTACCGACAGATCGATGCCGCCGGTTAGGATCACCAGTGTCTGACCCAGGCTGACCAGCGCGAGCGCGGTCGACTGTTCCAGAATATTCGAAGCGTTCGAGATCGTACCGAAACGGTCGGAGACGATGAGCCCGAAGATGGCGAGAGCCACCATCAGCCCGATCACGGTAAACAGCCCACCCTGGCGCTTCGTCAGGTAAAAGAATGTGGATTTCGCGATTGCAGTCATGACCAGGTTCCTCAGGCAGCCTGCTTTTGGGTCGCGAGCTCGATGATCCGTTGCTCATTGATCTGATCGCCCGTCAATTCTCCGGTGATCACACCCTCACGCATCACGACAACGCGGTCGGCAAGACCGATGACCTCGGAGGTTTCGGAACTGATCATGAGAACGGCGAGACCTTTGTCCGCCAACCCGCGCATGATGCGGTAGATTTCCGCCTTGGCGCCGACGTCAACGCCACGTGTCGGTTCATCCATAATGATGACCTTGCGCGAGGTTCGCGCCCAGCGCGCCACAAGCACCTTCTGCTGGTTGCCGCCCGACATGGTCAGGACCGGGCCTTGAGGACCGCGGCAGGCGATGTGGTAGGCTTCGATTTCGGATATCGCGATCTCGTGCTCACGACCGTGGTCGAGCAGGCCTGAGCGGCTAACGGACGCCAAATCGGAGGCGCTGATATTGGCCGCGACGTCCATGAGCATCGCCAAACCCTGACCCTTGCGGTCCTCGGTCAGCAATCCGATCCCTTCACTGATGGCCAGCGCAGGCACCATCTTGCGATGCGTATTCCCACCGATCGAAATTTCACCGGACGTCATAGGCAGGCCGCCGAACAGAGCCAGCGCCAGTTCAGTGCGCCCGGCGCCAACCATGCCGGCCAAAGCGGTGACCTCGCCGCCGCGCAGCTCAAGGTTTGCATTTTTCACGCGATCCACGACCGACACGTTTGTTGCCTTGAGCACGACCGGGCGATCGGTCCCTGCTACAGCCTTGGTCGGGAAAAGCTCGCTCATGTCGCGTCCGACCATGAAGGAAACAAGGCGTTCGCGATTAACCTCGCTGACTGGTCTGGAGGTAACGAACTGGCCGTCCTTGAACACGGTAACGCGATCGCACAGATCGAAGATCTCCTCCAGACGGTGCGAGATATAAATGATTGCCACACCTTCTTTCTTGAGCGCCCTGAGGCGACCGAAGAGCAGATTGACTTCCTTACCGGCGATCACAGCTGTGGGCTCGTCGAGGATAAGCAGCTTGACCTTGTGCACCAACGCCTTGGCGATCTCAACCATCTGCTGGTCGGCGACGCTCAACTCGGCGACGCGTGCATCCGGATCGATTTCAACTCCAAGCCGCTTCAGTAGCTCAACTGCGTCCTGACGCGTCTTGCGATGATCGAGCAATCCGAGCGCACCTCGGCGCTCATGGCCGATGAAGATGTTCTCGGCGACCGACAGATGCGGAAAGAGAACAAATTCTTGGTAGATGACATGGATGCCGGCCACCTTCGCAGCGGCGGGAGAGGTCCAGTGGACGATCTCGCCGTCGAATTCGATCTGGCCTTCGTCGGGCTGGTAGACTCCGGCAATGACCTTGGTCAGGGTTGACTTTCCGGCGCCGTTTTCCCCGACAAGCGCATGAATCTCGCCGGCCTGAACCTGGAACTGCACTCCTGCGAGCGCCTTAACGCCAGGGAAGCCCTTCGAAAGATTTGTAATCGTCAGCATGAATTCCCCCGAGAGACCGCCGGGGCGTAAACTCCCCCGGCGCGCCTACCTAGTTCGCGATCACTTTGGGTAGTCGACCGAGTAGCTCTTGGGATCGTAGTCGGGACCCATTCCACCGGTCACCAGGGCATCCGGCGCCCCGTCCAGCTGGACCAAATCAGTGATGCGCAGCCGGGTGTCCACAGACGGCGTGTTGTCGCCTTCGGTCACCGCTATCTGGCTGTTGATCTCGGAAATGCAGGGCACCGGAGCGCCAGCGAGAACCGAAAGAACCGTTTTGATCGACTCGCCCATCATGGCCGGCGGATAGCCTACTTCGAGAAGCGGGACCTTGTGCTTGATTGCAAGCTGCATACCGCCATTGACGTCGGCGTTGGTGTGCGGGGGAATTTCGCCGTTGGCCCAGCCGGCCTCAACGAAAGCTTCGATCGAGCCGGGGGTCATCAGGCCGTGGGCAGACCATACGGCGTCGATATCCTTGCCGTATTTCTGGATCATGGACTGCATGATCTGCTTGGCCTTCACTGGGCTCCAGTCGGCATAGACCTTCTCGAGCACTTTGATGCCCGGATACTGCTTGAACACGGCCTCAGCCGGAATCTCACGATTCACCGACGGGCTGGAACCGGCCTGACCGGCCAGCATGATGACATTGCCTTTGCCATGGAGCTTTTCGGCGATCCACTGGGCGTAGATGCGGCCCGAGATCGCATCCGACGCCGTCACGAAGGTGACGAAGTTGTCAGACTCGATGCGACGGTCGACCATGACAACCGGGATGCCCTGCTCCATGACGCGGCTCACAGCCGGATCAAGGGCCTGGGCGGTGTTGGCGGAAACGAGCAGCAGATCGATGCCGCGCGAAACCAGATCCTGGATGTCGGCGACCTGCTTGGCGTCGTCATGACCGGCATCGGTGATGTAGAGATGCGCGATCTTGTCCTTGTTCTCGGCTGCCGCCTTCATCAGCGAATGCAGACCAACGACGCGCCAGCTGTCACCAAGGCCGGCGTTCGAGAAGCCGATGGTGTACGGGCCTTCCTTCTTGTATTGGCTGGTGTCCTTGAAGCAGATATCGACAGCCGGGTTGTAGAGGTAAGTGCGCGGTGCGCCAGTGTAGAAGTTATCCGAGCCCGCCATCGCGGTAGTCGCCAGGGTCGACGACAGCAGCAATGGCAGCGCAATCTTGCTAAACTTGTTCATATCTCCTCCGATGTGTTGAGTGCGCGTTTCATGCCTCCCCAGAATCGGCACACGAGCACGTAATTAGTTGACCCCACGCCGTTTGGCGTCACGTCTCTTTCCGATATATCCTCACCGACGTTGTCGGCGCGGTTGTAAGGATGCTGTGCCAGTGTCGACTTCATGGGGTCGACATTTCAAAGCATTGGCGGCAAGATCATGTATGCGCTGACATTCCTCCCGACCAGCGCCGGCGCTCTTGCCGGTCGCCCCAAAATGAGGCGTCTCCTCCGACTTACATCCGCGCCATAGACAATCTGATAGAGCTGCTAGCGCCTGACGGTAAACTGTCATTATTGCGACAGCGGAGCACGGATCGTTGTCGCACAAGGCGCACTCTCTCACTTCGTACCCACATACAGGCTGACAAGCCGTGCAACATCCAACCGCGAGAGCGAACCCGCCGTGAGTTGCTAATGAATGCAGGGCTTTTGGAGTCGAAAATAGTAAGCGATATCTCTGGGTGCGCGCCTCAATCCCGAGATTTTCTTTCAGGAGCTTAGTGCAGTGCGGCAAAGATCGCGCAGACAACCAGACGCGACTAGAACCTCAAGCTCGCCGACGAGAGTTGCTACTGCCGGATGGCTTTTCGCCTTTTCCGTAAGCTCGTCGACCAACGGCTCGAAGCAACCAACGGTGATGGATCGGTGGCCGGCGGTCCGCGGGTTTGGACCGCCGGCCGGAGACCATCAGGTCCTGATGAGCGGCCTGACTTCCTCGGCGAGGCGGCGCATCGTCTGCTTCTCGCGATCGAGGTTGGGGCCGCTGCCGTCGGTCATGGCGAGCAGCAGGGTGCCGAACGGCCCCGATCTCTCGCGCAGGCTGTTGATTTTCTCGGCGACGGTCTTGGGCGAGCCGTATATCGCCGCGGACCGGATGATGCTTTCCAGCGTGACGTCCTCGTCCTTCATGTTGAGGTCTGGCTTAGCGACGGTCGTGTAGTCGGCTGCCAGCAGAACGCGCCACATGTAGTCGAAGTAGTAATGGCTGGAACCCTTGGGATCCATCAACCAGTCTTCAGCCTGGGCATCGCTTTCGCCAATGATGATATTGCGGGCGACGGTCCAGTCCTTGCCAGTCGGCTCGCGTCCCACAGCTTCGCAGCCGGCTACATACTGCTTCCAATGACCAATAACAGTGTTCTCCGGTGTGAAGTTTGCCGTCACAGGTACCCATCCTTTACGGGCGGCGAGGGCAACGGTGGGACTATCAGGGGACATCGATGAGATGTGGATCGGCGGATGCGGCATCTGAAAGGGTTTGCTCATCGTACCGATACCCAGTTCAGGCACGATCATATCCTTGATCTTGATCGACCAGTATTTGCCGGGGATGTCATAGGGTGGATCTGATTCCCAGATCTTGAGAATGATTCGGAGAGACTCTGCAACCATCTCGTTGCGAACGCCATGGTCAAGGTGATCGAACATCTCCAGATCAGAGGCGAGACCTCCCGGGCCGATACCGAACACGAAACGGCCTTCGGACAAATGGTCGATCAAGGCAACCTCGTTGGCCACGATTGCCGGATGATGTTGGGGCAGACCGATTACGCCGGATGCCAGCTTAATGCTCTTGGTCCGGTCGATCAGGCTGGCCAGGAAGATCAGCGGGGAAGCGATCTGCTCGGTGCTGCACGAGTAGTGTTCGCCAACATAGGCAATGTCGAAGCCAAGTTTGTCAGCAAGAATAATTTTTTCGGCATTCTCCTTGAGGATGTCAACGAGTGGCCGGTGTGGCGGATGAAGTGGCATGGCG
Organism: Mesorhizobium sp. YR577; assembly: GCF_900116595.1. NCBI lineage: Bacteria > Pseudomonadati > Pseudomonadota > Alphaproteobacteria > Hyphomicrobiales > Phyllobacteriaceae > Mesorhizobium > Mesorhizobium sp. YR577. The sequence goes on from NZ_FPBI01000030.1 coordinate 58,747, forward strand.
AAAGTGCCGAGTTTGATCAATGTAGTCTCCTCTCATGGACCTTTTGGGGCTTTTAATAGTGATGCTCTTAGGCGTGCCTGAGTTGGCTGACGATGCCCGTGATCCATTCGTCCAAGACAGCGGCGACATCTCGCTGGAGGTCTCAAGCTAGAAATACGTCATCGATACAGCCAATGAAAATTGTGTGGTAACCGGTCTTCTTGACGCTACATTCGTCGATCAGTTTGGGGCTGGCCATTGCCTCATGCGCGCCAGCGAGACGAACGCTGCGTGTCTCACAATTGACAGTTGTGAAGTGGCTCGGTCCGATCCTAAGGCATTGTAGTTCCGAAGCTAAATCGTGCCGAACATGAACTGTATTCTTGTGTGCTGTCATGAGGACGCGTCGAGAATGCAGAGAGGATGGATCTAGAATGCAGTCCCAAGGACTTGGTTCGGACGTGGTGGTTTTCGTAAGCCCGTTTCTCGGACTCTGTTGCACAGACTTATACGAATATCCAACCGTTGAGAGGTGGTTATGACGGAGCTAAGGGAGGTTGCGCCAGAGTCAAAGATGCTCGTCTGCACCGAGGCCAATGCTGGCCGCGTAGCCGCGATGCTGGACTGTGGGCCTTCAGCGTTCGTCCATGGTACCGCTCTGCCAGTTGGCTGGCATTTCTTTCAGTTGGCGGGAGAGACGACGCGCTCATCCTTGCGGCCTGACGGTTTCTCCTGCCTGGACTTTCCGGATATTGGTTTGCCACGGTTGATGCTCGGTGGGCGTGAGGTGCAATATCTAGACGCGATCCCAATCGGATTCCGTGTGAGGCGGGAGAGTTCCCTTGCTAGCCTCGCCCGGAAAGAGTCCATCTCCGGGCCGATGGCTGTCGCCACGATTCGTCACCAATTGCAACCACTGGAGGCAATCGCGCCAGCGGTTGTAGAAACTCAAACTTACATCCTTCTTAGCGATGGGCCATTCCGGCCGACTCAAACTGATGTGTTCCAGACCGTTCGCGCGGATATCTCAAAGGTTCTCATCCCGGATGAGATCATGCTGTTCCAATATTCGGCGTTGGGCTTCAATTCGCATCGGATACACATCGATCGAAACTATGCGCGGGATGTCGAGGGCTATCCTGACCTAGTCGTCAATGGTGGGCTCACGACAATCCTGTTGACCGATCTGCTGCGAAACGAGGTAGGGGTCGTTCCCAAGGCCATTAAGGTCCGACATTTGGCACCCCTTTTTTGCGGACAACCAATTACGCTTGCGGCCAATCGGGATGGTGGCGGATGGCGCCTGGCCGCTCATGACGATCGTGGAGCGAAGGCAGTCGAACTCAAGGTAAGCATCCAATGACATTTGAACCGCTCAAGGGGGTTCGGATCCTCGATCTTACCAGCGTCGTCATCGGTCCTGTGGCAACGTCGAGGTTAGCACAGTACGGGGCCGAAATAGTCAAGATCGAGAATCCTTCCGGAGACCTCATGCGAGGTCTCGGTGGTGCTTCGCCCACAGGTGAGCACTCGGGTGCCTATCTACATTTCAATCGGAACAAACAGAACATTTGCCTTAACTTGAAGGCACCTGGCGCCAAGGAGATCATGGATCGCCTCATCGAGTCCGCAAGTGTGATCGTTGCCAATATGCGACCTCAAGCACTGGAACGTCTTGGATGGGGGCCCTCAAACATCCGCTCGAAGGCACCCGACAAGATATACTGCCTGCTGACCGGGTACGGGACAGACGGCCCTTACGCAGGACTTCCTACCTACGACAGTGTTGTGCAAGGTGCCGCAGGTATCGCCGGCCTAAGTCTTGCACGCGATGGTACCCCCAGCTACGTACCGCTACTGATTTGCGATCACGTAGTCGGTGAAATTGCGGCAGGCGCAATTTTGGCTGCCATCGCCGAGCGGCAGCGAACCGGAGTCGGAGCGCTTGTCGAGGTCCCGATGTTCGAGACGATGGCCGCGTTCGTCCTGCAGGAGCACTTGGCGCAGCAAAGTTTCCTTCCGCCGGTCGGCCCGGCAGGTGATCAGCGTCTCCTAAATCCGAACAATCGGCCCGTTCTGACCCGGGACGGCTACATTTCGCTCACCATCAATACGGATGAGCAAGTTCGAAACTTCCTCCACACAACAGATAGAAAGGACCTCATCGACGATCCTCGCTTCAGCACGGTGGCAGCTCGAGCAAAGCATGTGGAGACTTGGTTCGCCATTCGAGGCGCGCCGCTGACCAGCAAGACTACTGCCGAGTGGCTCGTGATGTTCCGCGACGCGGATATCCCAGCCATGCCGTGTCACACACTCGAAACACTTGCAACAGACCCTCATCTCCAGGCCGTACAACTCCTCAGCTACGAGGACCATCCGGCTGAAGGTCGGATCGTCGCTATCCGTCCAACCATACTTGTCAACGGTACCCGTGCCTCAGCAGGTCAACCCGCTGTACCGAGGGGTTGGGATACCCACCAAATTCTTTCAGAGATTGGCTTTTGCCCGACTGAGATAGAGGAGCTCTACAAACAAGGTGCGGCCATTTCGTATAAGAATGCAAGAGAAGCCTGAGCACGAAGGCGGCGGCTTCCTGCTCCACTACCGTTTTCCCGATATCGATGTTCCACATCTACTATCTCAGCTGCAGGTCGGTCTCGGAGCAACTGCGGCGATAGCCAGCCCCTTGACGATCTTTGCAGCATCGTCGACAGCCTCGATCGAAATGAGTGGGGAAGTCAGTATGCGGGACACCTTCATCTGCGACTATGTCCATACGCGACCCGTCGTTATGGCGGTGTACTACGCTGATGACCTTGCGGCGGCGCTTCAGGGAGAGCGAAGAGGCATTCCCAGCTGCTAAGGATGACCGGGATCGGATTAGTAACCGGTATAAGATTCTCGGTGCCGATGTCCGGCTGCGGTTTCCAGAATCGTGGCGTATGGTGCGACCATCCGGGACAGAGGCACCGGGAGCACGAAGGTGCGGGCAGGCCGATCCGTACGATGAGCTGCGAGCTCGTGTTAGTAGCTGGCCGCCTCTGCGACTCGCCCGGTTGCGCCGTGAGCGCGAATCCGTAGTTGTCGTGTCGCCCGCCGCTCCCGTCATTTGATCTGACAGGAGGCGCGAATGCGACGCGTAATTGGACTAGACATCCACCGAACTTTCGGGGAGGTGGTTTTCTGGGAAGAAGGCAGGCTTCGACATGCCGGCCGTGTCGACATGACCCGAACAGCACTGGAAGGCTTCGGCAAGAGCCTTCTGGCGGCGGACGAGGTGGTGATTGAGGCGACTGGCAACTGCATGGCGGTGTCACGGGTGTTGTCGCCGTTCGTGAGGCGGGTGGTGATTGCCAACCCGCTTCAGGTGAAGGCGATCGCCCACGCTCATGTGAAGACCGACAAGGTTGATGCCGGCACGTTGGCCAGCTTGTACGCAGCCGGCTACCTGCCGGAGATCTGGACACCGGATGCGGCCACCGAGCGGATGCGCCGGCTGGTCGCACGGCGCTATCAGGTCGTGCGGCATCGCACCCGGATCAAGAACGAGGTACACGCGATCCTGCACGCGCATTTGATCCCAAAGTGTCCGCATGCCGATCTGTTCAACGGCCGCGGTCGCGTCTGGCTGGTCCGGCAGCCGGTGCCTGACGATGAGCGGATCGCGATCGAGCGGCATGTGCGCGAACTCGATCGGCTTGCCGAGGACCTGGCGATCCTCGACCGGGAGATTGCCGAAACCACGCTGGACGATCCAGCGATCAGGCGGCTACTCACCATCACCGGCGTCAACCTGACCGTGGCGGCCGGGCTGATGGCGGCGATCGGCGATATCGCCCGCTTCAAGAGCCCTCAGAAGCTGGTCAGCTATTTCGGCCTTAATCCACGCGTGCGCCAGTCAGGCTT
>NZ_FPBI01000025.1:0-77022 GCF_900116595.1 Mesorhizobium sp. YR577
GAAATACGATCTCAAAACCGGCCTGGAAGACGCCTATGCGTGGTTCCGCGAACATGTCGAGAAGGGCGAAGCGCGGCTCAACGTCGCCTGAGCCGCCCACTCGCTGGAGCGGTTCAGCCCGCCCGGATCAGATCCGAAAGCTCTGATACCCTCTTGGCCAAAAGGGCGGTGTCGGCGCGGGTCTCGACATTGAGCCGCAGCAGCGGCTCGGTGTTGGACGCTCTCAGATTGAAGCGCCAGTCGTCGAACGCCATGCTCAGGCCATCGATGGATTCGACCAGCGGGTTCTGAGGCAGGAAACGCTCGGCGATCTTTTCCTGCGACAGTTTCGCGTCGGCCACCGTGAAGTTGATCTCGCCCGAACAGGGAAACGCGGCAATGCGCTGCTCGACCAGTTCGGCAAGCGTGGCACCGCTGGTCGAAAGCTCGACGACGATCGCCAGCCAGGCCAGCATGCCGGAATCGCAATAGGCGAAATCACGGAAATAGTGGTGCGCGCTCATCTCGCCGCCATAGACGGCGTTTTCCTGACGCATCATGTGCTTGAAGAAAGCGTGGCCCGTCGGGCAGGTCTTGGCCACGCCACCCGCCGCCGTCACCACGTCGATGGTGTTCCATGTCAGGCGCGGATCATAAAGGATCGTCGAGCCGGGCGCCCAGCGCAGCATCGTCTGCGCGATCAGCCCGACCAGATAATAGCCCTCGATGAAGCGGCCATTGTGATCGTAGAGGAAGCAGCGGTCGAAATCGCCATCCCAGGCAATGCCGAGATCGGCGCCATGGTCGATGACCGCCTGGCTGGCGCGGGTACGCTTTTCCGGCAGCAGCGGGTTTGGAATGCCGTTGGGCAGCGTCGGATCGGGCTCGTGGTCGATCTTGATGAACTCGAACGGCAGATGCTTTTCCAGGAGATCGATGATCGGGCCTGCGCAACCATTGCCGGCGTGGCAGACGATCTTCATCGGCTTCAGCTTCACGCCCTTGACCTGCTGCAGCAGCCTTTGGATGTAGGGCCCGCGATCGAGCAGAGGCTTCAGCGCTCCACGCGAGCGGTAATCTGAAACAGCCGGAATGACCGTGTTCGACAGGACGAGCTTTTCGATGGCATTCAGCGCATTTTCCCGCGTTGCGGCGGTCGCGCCTTCCAGCACCATCTTGAAGCCGTTGTAGTTTTCCGGATTGTGGCTGGCCGTGACCATGATGCCGGCATCCGCGCCCGAGTGCTCGGTGTGAAAATACACCTCTTCCGTGCCGCATTGCCCGACCGGCTGGACGCTCACGCCGCTGTCGAGCAGGCCCTGCGCGAGTGCTGCAGCAAATGCCGGGCTGTCCTGGCGCATGTCGTGCCCGACCACCACGGCAGACGGGTTGCGCAGGCTGGCGACCGCCTGCCCGAAACGATAGGCGAAGGGAGCGTTGATCTCATCGGGAATTTGTCCGCGAACGTCATAAGCCTTGAAAGGTGATTTCACGTGGTCTCCCCGACTATCCTTCGCATAACGGCCAAATGCGGCCGGCCAGCCGTGTTAGAAAGGAAGCAGGCTTGATGCAACCAGTAATCATGGCTACTGGCTTTGTCGGCCGCATGACTTTGCATAACCTGGCCAACCGAAATGTGATTGTTGCCTTCCCGCGGGGCTCCGGTCACGCCCTTTCACTTTCCGCCTGTTGAAGGTGGAACTCGGAACTCTCGATGGAGGCTTCGATCCTCAGCATTGTCATGCCCTGCCTGAATGGCATGCCGCACATTCGCGATGCGATCGAGTCGGTGAAGTCGGCCATCCCCGCCGGAAATGTCGAGATCGTCGTGGCCGATGGCGGCTCCACCGACGGAACCCTGGAATTTCTGCGCAATGCACCGGTCACGCTGATTGAAGGGCCGGACCGGTCGCTCTATGAGGGCCTGAACAAGGCGATTGCCAGCGCGCGGGGCGAATATCTCGTCTGGCTTAACTCCGACGATCTCCTTCTGGGCGGCATGACCGAGCTTTGGCGCAAGGCGCAGGAAAGCCTTGCCGACATCGGCACAGGAGAGGCCGAGATCGCGGTCGATGGCAAGCCGAACTGGAAGAGCGATCATCACGCCCGTGAGATGAGCATTGCGTCTCTGCTGTTTGCCGTGCCGACCATCAACAGCCGGATTATCAGCACCGGACTTCTGCGCGAAGCCGGGCCGTTTCGCTGCGATATCGGCCTGGGCGCCGACCGCGACATGATGCTGAAGCTGTTTGGCCTGTCGCGGAAGCGGATATTCCTGAATTCGGCCGTCTATCGATACAATTCGCACAGCGGATCAAGAACGATGGGGGCGACCTGGAAATCCTATCAGGATGTCCACGACGCCAATCTGCAGATGGTGCGGGTGCTGCGCAAGGAGATGACCGGAAACGGCGACCGCGAGCTGATCGCGGCGTTCGAACTGGTTTCCACGATTGCCCGCGCCCGCGCCGAATTCTTCAATGGGGCGCCAGCAGCTTCACTTGGCAGCGTTCTCAGGGCTTTTCGCAATCACCCCTCGCCTCGCACATGGCTCAGAGGCAAATCATTCTATCTCGATAATCGGGGGCGCGGTTCAGGCTGGTAAAGCGGACAACTTCGCCCACAGCAAACGGGAATCAGATTTGCCATCACCAACGCGTCCAGTATAGGTGAGCCCGCAAGACTTCGGCCGGTAAGGAGAAATAGCAGTTCATGTTTTTGCCAGTAATCATGGCCGGCGGTTCCGGCTCGAGACTTTGGCCACTGTCGCGTCACCTCTATCCCAAGCAGTTCCTTGCTCTTACCGGCGAACGGACGCTGCTGCAGGACACGGTGATCCGGCTTGAAGGCCTGGGCGCTGAGAGCCCGCTGCTCATATGCAACGAGGAGCATCGCTTTCTGGCCGCCGACCAGATGCGCGTAATCGACAAGGAGCAGGCCACGATCCTGCTCGAGCCGGTTGGCCGCAATACGGCACCCGCGATCGCGCTTGCCGCATTGCTGGCGACGCGCCAGGGGCAGGACCCGCTTCTGCTGGTGCTGGCCGCCGACCATTTCATCCAGGATGTCGCGCGCTTTCAGGACGCCATCCGGGCGGCCGTGCCGCTGGCCGAACAAGGCAAGCTGGTGACTTTCGGCATCGTGCCCAGCCGTCCCGAGACCGGCTACGGCTACATCAAGCGCGGCGGCGAAATCGGCGCGGGCTTCGCCGTGAGCCGCTTCGAGGAGAAGCCCGACCGGGAAACCGCAGAGGGTTATCTGGCGACGGGCGAGTATTACTGGAACAGCGGTATCTTCATGTTCCGCGCCAGCCGGTATCTGGAGGAACTCAAGCGCCATAATCCGGAAATGGTCGCGGCCTGCGACCGCGCGATATCGAACACGCAGACGGACATGCACTTCGTGCGCATCGACGCGGAAGCCTTCAAGGCCTGCCCGGCCGACTCCATCGACTATGCCGTCATGGAGAAAACCTCGGATGCAGTCGTGGTGCCGCTTGATGCGCGCTGGAGCGATATCGGCTCCTGGTCGGCCCTGTGGGAAGTGCAGGCGCAGAATGCGGACGGCAACGCTTTCCGCGGCGACGTCATCTCCATCGGCAGCACGAACAATCTTGTCCACGCCGAGGGGCGCCTGGTTGCCGTGATCGGCGTCGAGGATCTTATCGTCGTCGAGACCAAGGACGCGGTGCTGATCGCCCACAAGGATCAGGTCCAGAAGGTCAAGGACGTGGTCGAGCAGATCAAGTCCGACGGCCGTCACGAACATCTCAACCATCGCCAGGTCTATCGGCCATGGGGCCACTACGATTCGATCGATTTCGGCGAGCGCGACCAGGTCAAGCGCATCACGGTCAAGCCCGGCGCCAAGCTTTCGGTCCAGATGCACCACCACCGCGCCGAACACTGGATCGTCGTGCGGGGAACGGCCAAGGTCCACAAGGGCAAGGAGACGATCCTGCTCACGGAGAACCAGTCGACCTATATTCCTCTGGGCGAAATCCACGCTCTGGAAAATCCCGGCAAGATCGACCTCGAATTGATCGAGGTGCAGTCGGGCTCCTATCTGGGTGAAGACGACATCGTCCGCTTCGAGGACAGATACGGCCGGTCGTAAGCACCGGCCTGGCGAATGGGGGAAGAACATTTCGAGCGAAAGCGCTGCTGTCGCTCGAAACCGGAGCTTCCCACTTCGTCTGCATACGCCTTTCACCTTGTTTTTGTTGATTAATTACTTCCGTCATCCAGCCTCGGCAAAGTGACCGTTCCGTTGACGGAACAAAAACGGGGCGTCTTTTTCCCCGTCTTTCGTGCACGGCCGATACTTCGGGTCTCAACAATCGGGACCCTTCGCCATGGAAAGTCGCAATCTCAATCTTCCGCTTCTGATGCCGTCCCAGGCGCAGAAGCACGTTACCCACAACGAGGCGCTGACCGCTCTCGATGCCATCGTGCAGCTGGCGGTCGCGGACCGGAACCGCACTTCACCGCCAGGCTCGCCGGCGGACGGTGCCCGCCACATCGTGGCATCCGGCGCTACGGGCGAGTGGGCCGGCCATGCCGGGCAGATCGCCTGCTTTCTCGACGGCGGCTGGCGGTTCTTCGTCCCGCGGGACGGCTGGCTGGCCTGGCTGACCGACGAGGCGAAGCTGATGGTGCGAAAGGGCGGGGCGTGGCAAAGCGTCGTCGAGAATTTCCTGTCGCTCGGCGTCAACGCGACGGCCGACACGACGAACCGGCTTGCAATCGTCAGCGCCGCATCGCTGTTCAGCCATGAGGGCAGCGACCACCAGCTCACGATCAACAAGGCCAATGCTGGCGCGCGTGCCACGCTGATGCTTCAGGCGGCCTATTCCGGCCGCGCCGAAATCGGCCTGATCGGCAACAACGACCTGCTGTTCAAGGTCAGTGCCGACGGAAGCACCTTCGTGGAAGCGGTCCGCATCAACAATGCGACGGGCGACACTTGCCTGCGCAGCCTGAATTCCGGCCCGCTGGGCGGATTGCGCAACGCCATCATCAACGGCCGCGGCACAATCAATCAGCGCGGTTTTGCCGGCGGCGCGCTCACCGGCTATGGCTACGACCGCTGGAAAGCGGAAGGCACCGGCTGTTCGGTCACTGTCGCGGCCGGACGCTTTTCACTCATCGGTGCGATCAGCCAGACCATCGAGAAATCCGGCCTGACCGGTTCGGTCGTTACGGTTTCGGTCGACTCGCCCAGCCGGAACCTGACCGTGACGCTCGGCACGCAGACAGGCACCATCCCGTCCGGTACCGGCCGCCGCCACGCCACCTTCACGCTTGGCAGTGCAGAAGCCGACGACCTGAAGCTCACCATCTCGGCGGGGCTGGAAACCACATTCGCCGACGTCCAGGTTGAACATGGGCCATGGCCGACACCGTTCGAAACCCGCCCTGCGGCGCTGGAGGAAATGTTGTGCAGGCGCTATTTCGAGGTCGCTTATGCGCTCTTCAGCGGAGCGGTGGTCAGCGGCAGCGGCTTCCGTACAATCGCGCCCTACACCGTTGCGAAGCGGGTCGTGCCGACAACAACCATCCAGGAGATCGAATTGTCCTTGAACGCGCCCACGACGGTCTCCTCCTATACCTTCAGCGGCTTCGGCCGGATCACCGGCGCCCACGTATACTTCGTCTCCTCGGCAACGAGCGCCTCGGCGAATGTGCAATTGAAGATATTTGCCAGCGCCGAGTTCTGACCCAATCATCGGCTCACAAATCAACCGCCTGCGTGCGACCGGACGCAGGCGGGACGACGGCTGCGTCCGGCTACCATTGTTTAGTAATGATGTCCTCAGGTGACAGTTGAAGTAATCTTTCTGTCAGCTAATTTCGATATGCGGCATCTTCTTTTGATTTCATACGGATCGTGTATTACTGCGACCAGCGGTAGAGTTCGGCGAACGGATCGCCTTTTTGGCAAGCATCTATCATCGGGGAACTATGCGAAAAGTCGACGGCATGGAGGAGGCCAAGGGGACCTTTTGGAAGGCCACCTTGTCGCTCGCATTGTTCAGCTGCGTCATCAACCTGCTGATGTTGAGCGGCCCGCTCTTCATGCTGCAGATCTACGATCGCGTGCTTTCGAGCGGAAGCGTGCCGACGCTCGTCGCTCTAACCATCCTGATCTGCGCGCTGTTCGCCTTCATGGCGCTGATAGACGCCGTGCGGGCACGCGTCTTCTCGCGGATAGGCGAGCGGATGGAAGAGGTGCTCCAGGCGCCCACCTTCCTGGCGGTCGTGCGACGGACCTGGCGCTCGCCCGACAAGGCCGGCGCTCAGCCGCTGCGCGACCTCGACACGGTGCGCAGCTACCTTTCCAGCGCGGGACCCGCTGCCTTTTTCGATGTGCCATGGGTTCCGGTGTACATCGCGGCCATCTATATTTTCCATCCGGTTATGGGCACCTTCGCGCTCGCGGCCGCCATCGTTCTTGTCGTATTGGCGGTGCTGACCGAACTCCTGACCAGCAAGCGGCAGATGTCTGCCGCAACGGCTTCCGAAGACGCTCATCGCTTTGCCGAGGAAGTACGCCGGCAATCCGAGATTGTCACAGTGCTGGGCATGAGCGGAGCGCTCAACGACAGCTGGCTCGTGCAGAAGGCCAAGGCGATGGGACTTCACAGCGCGACGAGCAATCGCGCCACGATGCTGTCGTCGCTTTCGAAATCGCTGCGCCTGCTGTTTCAGTCGGGAATCCTGGCGGTCGGCGCATGGCTGGCCATCAAGCAGCAGATCACGCCCGGTGCGATGGTTGCAGGCTCGATCATCATGTCGCGCGCGCTGGCTCCGATAGACCAGCTGATCGGCCAGTGGCGCATGATGATCGGTGCACGGCGGTCCTGGGCACGCCTCAAGGCACTGCTGAGCGCCGACGCGCAGGCCGGCCATTCGCCGATGGCCCTGCCGAAGCCGGTGGGACGGCTCAGCGTTTCGGGACTTGCCTGCCTCGCTCCGGGAAAACAAAAGCCGCTTGTTTCGCGCGTGCAGTTCTCGCTCGAGCCCGGTGCCGGCCTGGGCATTATCGGCCCATCCGGTTCGGGCAAGACGACGCTGACCAAGGCCCTGCTCGGCATCTGGCCGCATACCCAGGGCGACGTTCGGCTGGACGGCGCCAAATTCGACCAGTGGGACCGCGACACGCTCGGCAGGCATATCGGCTATCTTCCGCAGGACGCCGCCCTGCTGCCGGGAACGCTGGCGCAGAACATTTCCCGTTTCGATCCCGATGCGACGCCGGACAAGATCATCGCCGCAGCCAAGCTTGCCGGCGTTCACGAACTGTCGCTCGGCTTCGAAAATGGCTACGACACCCATCTCGGCATCGACGGCGTGCAGCTGTCGGCGGGGCAGAGGCAGCGTGTCGCCCTAGCAAGGGCCGTCTATGGCGACCCCGCGCTGATCATTCTCGACGAGCCGAATTCCAATCTGGATTCCATCGGCGATGCCGCACTCCACAACGCCATATTGTCGCTGCGCAAGAACGGCACCACCGTCATCGTCGTGGCCCACAGGCCGAGTGCCGTGAATGCGGTGGACCAGCTGCTGTTCATGGCCGACGGCGCGCAGGTCGAGTTCGGGCCCAAGGAAGAGGTTCTGAAGAAAGTGACCCGTGTGGCCACTCCGCAACCACAGCCTCAGTCCCAACCACAGCCAGCCGCGCAGAACATCTCCAAATTCAGCGTAGGTCCGGTGCGCGTATCATGAGCGTAACGCAAAAATCGCTGCGCATGACGCAGCTCTTCGGCGTTCTCGTCGTCCTCCTCCTCGTCGGAGGCGTTGGCGGGTGGGCTGCGACCACCGATATCGCCGGCGCCGTCATCGCACGCGGCAAGATGTCGGTTCTGAACAATGCCAAGAAGGTGCAGCATCTTGAAGGCGGCATCGTCGCCAAGCTTGCGGTGCGCAACGGCGACCACGTCAATGCCGGCGATCTCCTCATCCGGCTGGACGACACCGAAACAAGGGCCAACCTCGCCATCATCGAATCGCAGAGGGACGAGTTCCTGATCGAGCGTGCGCGCCTGGAAGCAGAGCGTGACATGCGCCCGGCACTGGACCTGCCCGAGAGCCTGGCGGGGGACCAGAACAGCGGTCGGCTGCAGACCATTCTCGAGGGGCAGCAGAAGCTTCTGAAATCGAAGCTGGACGCGCTCGCGGGCAAGAAAAAGCAACTTGCCGAGCAGGTCGAGCAGATCGGCGGACAGATTTCCGGCCTCGAGTCCCAGTTCGCCGCCAAGCAGCGGCAGGTGGAAATTCTCGGCCGTGAACTGGAATCGCTGCAAACGCTGCGCGCCAAGGGTCTTGTCGAGCAAAGCCGTATCCTGGCACTGGAGCGGCAGGGCGCGATGCTGGACGGCGACATGGGCCAGATTCAGGCCGAAATCGGCCGCCTGCGCGGGACGATCAGCGAAACCAAGCTCCGCATCATCCAGGAAGACGAGGAGTGGCGCAGCGAGGCGCTGACCACGCTGGGCGAGGTCCGCGCCAAGCTGGCGACGCTCGAAGAGCAGCGCACGGCGGCGATCGCCAAGCTGAAGCGGATCGATATTACGGCCCCGCTTTCAGGCTATGTCCACGAGTCGAACGTCTACACCGTTGGCGGCGTGATCGGCTCGGGCGAGCCGTTGATGCTGATCATACCCGAAAGCGACGCGCTTATCGTCAGGGCGCGGGTCGGGCAGCGCGACATCGACAACATCCATATCGGCCAGGAGGTGCGGTTGCGCTTCACCTCGCTCAGCCAGCGCGTCACCCCGGAACTGATGGGTGACGTCACCACCATCGCGCCCGACGTGACCACCGATCAGGCCACCGGCGAGGTCTATTACCCGATCGAAATCACGCTGATCGATGGCGAGATAAAGAAGCTCGAAGGCATCCAGCTGAAGCCCGGCATGCCGGTAGAGGCCTTCATCCAGACCGGGATGCGCACGGCGCTATCCTATCTGACCAAGCCGTTCACCGAGCAGCTGCAGCACGCGTTTCGCGAATAATACCTGATGGCGCGGCTGCGTGTTATGCGCAGGCTGCGCCGTCAGCTATCGGTGCGAAAATGCTTCGAAAGCTTCAGGCCCTGCGCCTGATAGTTCGAGCCGAGATCGGTACCGTAGAGCGCCTGCGGCCGCGACAGCATGTGCTCATAGACGAGGCGGCCTACGATCTGCCCATGTTCGAGGATGAACGGCACTTCGTGGCTGCGCACTTCCAGCACGGCACGGCTGCCGGTTCCGCCGGCGTTGGAATGGCCGAAACCGGGATCGAAGAAACCGGCATAATGCACCCGGAATTCGCCGACCAGCGGATCGAAAGGCGTCATCTCGGCGGCATGGCCAGGCGGCACATGCACGGCCTCGCGCGAAACGAGGATGTAGAATTCATCCGGGTCGAGCACCAGTTCGCCCGCGCCGCGCTTGTAGAGCGGCTCCCAGAAATCATGCGCGTCCTGCGCGGCGCGCTTGTCCACGTCCACCAGCCCGGTGTGATGCTTGCCGCGATAGCCGACCAGCCCATCCTTGTCGCCGTTGAGATCGATGGAAAGCGCAATGCCGCCGCCCGAGATGTTGGGCGTGTCGGAAGCGACCAGCGTCTCGGTGCGGTGCAGCTCCTGCAGCTCCGCTTCCGAAAGCAGCGCATTGCCGGTGCGGAAGCGTATCTGCGACAGGCGCGAGCCGGTACGCACGATGATCGGAAAGGTGCGCGGGCTGACTTCGAGATAAAGCGGGCCGGAATAGCCGGCCGGTATCTTGTCGAACTCCTGGCCGTTGTCGGTCATGACCCGGGTAAAGATGTCGAGCCGGCCGGTCGAGCTTTTCGGGTTTGCCGAGGCCGAGATCGTCGTCGGCAAAGCGAGGCGCTCCAGCAGCGGCACGATGTAGACGCAGCCGGTTTCCAGCACAGCACCGGCGGTCAGGTCGATCTCGTGCAGGCGCAGCCGGTCGAGCTTTTCACTGACCTTGTGGCCGGGACCGGGCAGGAAGCTGGCGCGCACCCGCCAGGCCTTTTCGCCGAGCCTGAGATCGAGGCTCGCCGGCTGGATCTGGTCGTTGTCGAGTGGACGCGCAGCAACCAGCGCTCCCGACTGGAAAAGCGCTGCGATGTCCCGATCCGGAAGAATACCCGACTGCCGCAAACCTCTACTCCTGCAATGAAGGGGCGAGGTTTAACGATGTCCGGCATTGACGCAAGAAGGCACGGGGTCTAAAGGACCGTTATCCCGTGGTGATTTGGCCGGTCGGCTTGCAGCCACGTTAAACAAGTCGCTAAAGGGCCGTCTGTGGACCGGCATGCGACTTTTCGCGGCCGGTTTTTTTGTGTTTGGATCAAGGCTATGACGAACAAGAAGCAGAATTGGAAGCCCGCAACGCAACTCGTTCATTCCGGCGTTCTGCGCTCCGGTTTCGGCGAGACGGCCGAGGCAATCTACCTGACGCAGGGCTATGTCTACGACACGGCGGAAGCCGCCGAGGCCCGTTTCAAGGGCGAAGAGCCCGGCTTCATCTATTCGCGCTACGCCAATCCCACTGTCGACATGTTCGAAAAGCGCATGTGCGCCCTTGAAGGCGCTGAAGACGCGCGCGCACTGGCGTCGGGCATGGCCGCCGTCACCGCCGCGGTGCTGTGCAGCCTGAAGGCCGGCGATCATATCGTCGCAGCGCGCGCGCTGTTCGGCTCCTGCCGCTGGGTGGTCGAGACGCTGGCGCCGCGATACGGCATCGAGGCGACGCTGGTTGACGGCACCCAGATCGAGAACTGGGAAAAGGCGGTCCAGCCCAACACCAAGCTGTTCTTCCTGGAAAGCCCGACCAACCCGACGCTGGAAGTGGTCGACATCGCAGCGGTCGCAGCCCTTGCCAATTCGATCGGCGCAAAGCTGGTGGTCGACAATGTTTTCGCCACGCCCCTCTTGCAGAAACCGCTGGAACTCGGCGCGCATATCGTCGTCTATTCCGCAACCAAGCACATTGACGGCCAGGGCCGCTGTCTCGGCGGCGTCATCCTCTCGGACAAGGAGTGGATCGACGAGAATTTGCACGACTATTTCCGCCACACCGGGCCGAGCCTGTCGCCATTCAACGCCTGGACGCTGCTGAAGGGCCTGGAAACGCTGCCACTGCGCGTGCGCCAGCAGAGCGAGAACGCCTCGAAAGTCGCCGATTTCCTCGCCGGCCGGCCGGAAGTTTCGCGCGTCATCTATCCGGGCCGCGCCGACCATCCGCAGGCCGACATCGTCAAGAAGCAGATGAAGGGCGGCTCGACCCTGATCTGCCTCGACTTGAAGGGCGGCAAGAAATCGGCCTTCGCCTTCGAGAACGCGCTGGATATCATCCTGATCTCCAACAATCTCGGCGATTCCAAGAGCCTGATCACCCATCCGGCCACGACCACGCACAAGAACCTGACCGACGAGGCGCGCGCTGAGCTCGGCATCGGCGACGGCACGCTGCGCATTTCGCTGGGGCTGGAAGACGCCGATGACCTGCTTGAGGATATCGAAAAGGCGCTGAAGGCGGCGGGGTAACGTCGACGCCATCTTTCCTTCTCCCCGTTTACGGGGAGAAGGTGCCCGAAGGGCGGATGAGGGGCAGTGCCAACGTCGAACACTAACGATCAACGTCGGCGCTGCCCCTCACCCTGCTCCGCCCGGTAAGCCGGGCTTCGCCTTCCCTCTCCCCCTAAACGGGGCGAGGCAAGAGGCGCGCCTTAACGAAACACCCGCCCTGCCAGCACAACGCGCGACAGGGCGGTATAAAACGTCACCGCCGCGAAGACATAGGCGATGACCGCAAACCACGCCGGAAACAGGCAGAAGGCGACGAAGACGGCCAGCGTCTCCGTCGCTTCCGCCAGCCCGGTGGTGAAGAACAGCGACTTTTCTCCCCTCGCCTCGCCTTCCAATTTCCGCTTCTCGGCCATGATCGCGTAGGCGAGGAAGCTGGAGCCGTTGACGTAGAACGACAAGAGCAGCACTGCGCCTGCAACCGCATTCGCTGCTGGATCGGCCAGCACGAAGCCGAGCGGGATCGCGCCGTAGAAGGCAAAATCGAGCACGATATCGAGATAGCCGCCGAGGTCGGTCTTCCCGCGCACCCTCGCCACCGCACCGTCGAGCCCGTCGCCAAGGCGGCTGACGAGCAGAAGGGCAAGGCCGGCCAGGAAATGGCCTTGGGCAATGGCTATCGCCGCGGCGACACCGACGGCAAAGGCGGCGATCGTCACCGCATTGGCCGAGACGCCAGCCTGCGCCAGCCTGCCGCCGATCGCCTCAAGCGCGGGATCGATGCGCTTGCGCGCCCAGCCATCCAGCATATTGGAATCTCCGCCTCCGATTTACCCAATAGACGCGAAACGCCGCCTTGCGGAAATCACAATCGCGCGGTTTATCGCTTAGGGTTGTTGACCTGCCGGCCATGTCGGCGGAGTCTTGTTCGAGTTGGAGTAGCAGACATATGTACAGCGCCATCACGCGCGACATCGAGGTGAGTGTCGAGCCTTTCTATCTGGAGGAACGCTCGGACCCTGCGCAGAGCCGCTTTGTCTGGGGCTACCGCGTGACCATCGCCAACCAGTCGGACGAGTTCGTGCAGCTTCTGTCGCGCTATTGGCACATCACCGACGGTCTCGGGCGCGTGGAGGAAGTGCGCGGCGCAGGCGTCGTCGGCGAGCAGCCGGAATTGAACCCCGGCGACAGCTATCAATACATGTCCGGATGCCCGCTCACCACGCCATCCGGCATCATGGTCGGCCGCTACACCATGCGCAACGCGCGCGACGAAATGTTCGACGTGGATATACCGGCGTTTTCGCTGGATCTGCCGGGGACGAAGCGGACGGTGAATTAGGTTATCCGGGCAGGTTTGCGCTACCCCTCATCCGCCTGCCGGCACTTCTCCCCGTATAGCGACGGGGAGAAGGATGAAGCTCCAACGCTGACGACCCCCTCTCCCCGTCCTTCACGGGGAGAGGGTAAGGGTGAGGGGCGGCGCCGCCCTCAAGCCTCCGTCGAAAACTCCGCCGGCTCGAACTCATACGCCTTCGAGCAGAATTCGCAGTTCACGCGGATGACGCCGTCCTCGACGCTGTCGGTGATCTCCTCGGCGGAAAAGCCGTCGAGGATGCCGCGGATCTTTTCGCGCGAGCAGGAGCATTCGTCG
Source organism: Mesorhizobium sp. YR577 (assembly GCF_900116595.1). NCBI lineage: Bacteria > Pseudomonadati > Pseudomonadota > Alphaproteobacteria > Hyphomicrobiales > Phyllobacteriaceae > Mesorhizobium > Mesorhizobium sp. YR577. The sequence goes on from NZ_FPBI01000025.1 coordinate 13,154, forward strand.
CGTATTTCGATAGGCTCGAAGACGCGCACGCCGTGCTCGTTGAACAGGCGATAGAGCAGCCGCTCGGCCCCGATCGTCGGGTCGAGCAGTTCGGTGTGGTCGACGGTCGCGACCAGCGCCAGCAGTTCCTGCCAGGCATTGTCGGTGACTTCCTGCGCGTCCGCACCCGGGTCGCCGTCGCCGCCGTGAAGATCAGGCATGCGCAGGCGCTCCGGTGCCTTGGGCAGGAACTGCGCCAAGAGCCCACCGGCGCGCCAATGCTCGCGGCGGCCGCCTTCGGCCGGCAGCACGAGCTTGCCGACAGACAGCTTCACGTCGGTCGGGATCTGCTCCGACTGGCGGAAATAGGTTTTCGCAGCCTCTTCCAGCGTCGTGCCGTCGAGCTGGACGATGCCCTGGTAGCGCTGCATATGCGTGCCCTGGTCGATGGTCAGCGCCAGAACGCCGCTGCCGAGCAGCGTCTCGGGCTTGTCTTCGCCGGCATCGAGCAGCGCCTGCAGCCTCTCGGCATCGAAACGCGCATAGGCGCGCAGCGAATGCGGCGTGGTGAAATCGGCGACAAGCATGTCCACAGGCCCGTCGGTGCGGGTCTGCAGGATGAATTTGCCTTCGAACTTCAGCGAGGTGCCGAGCAGAACGGTGACCACCACCGCCTCGGCCAGCAGCCGGGCGACGGGTTCGGGATAGTCGTGCCGCGCCAGTATCCGGTCGAGCAGCGGCCCGAGCTGGACCATGCGACCGCGCACGTCGAGCGGGCCGACCTCGAAAGGTACGACATTGTCATCACCGGCAAAGCCGAATTCGCCAAGCTTGCGTTCCGTGTCAGCCACCAGACCAAATCCCTTTTACAGTCTCCGGACAGGCAAGACTCATCGCCCGGAAACCGCTCGTTCAAACGACAGTTTAATGTGATCTGCCCCAGATAGGCATGCAAGCCTTCAGGATCAAGCTTTCACAGCTTCGCGGCCCTGAGACCGTTTGATAACCCGTCCTGCCGCGTCAGATGACCGGCAGGGTAGAATTAGCAGGCGGTCTCTAAGCGCCGAGGCACCAGGCAAGCACAGCCTTTTGCGCATGCAGGCGATTTTCAGCCTCGTCGAAGACAACCGAGTTCGGCCCGTCGATGACCTCGTCTGTGACTTCCTCGCCGCGATGCGCCGGCAGGCAGTGCATGAACAGGGCGTCGGGCTTGGCGCGCTTCATCAGTGCTTCGTTGACCTGATAAGGCTGGAAGATGTTGTGGCCGCGGGCGCGATGCTCCTGGCCCATCGACACCCAGCAATCGGTGACGATCGCATCGACGCCTTCCACCGCCTGTTCGGGGCTGCGGGTGAAATTGACCGTGCCGCCATTGCCTTTGGCCCAGTCGACATATTTCTGCTCCGGCTCGCTGCCTTCCGGCACCGCGACATTGAGGTTGAAGCGGAAGCGTGCAGAGGCTTCCAGCAGCGAATGCAGCACATTGTTGCCGTCGCCGACCCAGGCCACCGTCTTGCCGGCGACCGGGCCGCGATGTTCCTCGATGGTCATCACATCGGCCATGAGCTGGCACGGGTGGGTGTCGTCGGTCAGACCGTTGATGACCGGAATCGTTGCATTCTCGGTGAGTTCGAGAAGGCGTTCATGCGAGGTGGTGCGGATCATGATCGCGTCGACATAGCGCGACAGCACCTTGGCGGTGTCGGCGATGGTCTCGGAGCGGCCGAGCTGCATTTCGGTGCCGGTGAGCATGATCGTCTCGCCGCCGAGTTGGCGCATGCCGACATCGAAGGAAACGCGCGTGCGGGTTGACGGCTTGTCGAAGATCATCGCCAGAACCTTGCCTTCCAGCGGTCGCGAGCGCTCGCCGGCCTTCAGGCGTCCCTTGCGCGCGACGGCATCGTCGAGAATGCCGCGCAGCGTCGTTTCGGAAACGGCGGAAAGATCGGTGAAGTGGCGGATACCACTGGTCATAGCAAACCCCGGAGGTGTTGTTTCAGCTCATGCGGCGGCTTCGGACAAGCCCTTGGCGGCAGCGCGGATGCGCGACAGCGCTTCGCGGATCTCATCGTCCGTAACGGTCAATGGCGGCAGCAGGCGCACGACGTTGTCGCCCGCAGGCACCGCCAGCATTTCTTCCTGTCGCAGCGCGCCGTTGACTGCGGTGTTTGGCACTTTGCATTTCAGGCCGAGCATCAGCCCGGTGCCGCGCACGCTTTCGATGATTTCGGGAAATTCGTCGGAGATCGCGGCCAGCCCCTGCTTCATCAGCAGCGCCTTGCGCTTGACCTCGTCGAGGAAGCCGTCTTCCAGCACCACGTCGAGCACGGCATTGCCGACCGCCATGGCGAGCGGGTTGCCGCCGAAGGTGGTGCCGTGGACGCCGGCCGTCATGCCGACAGCCGCTTCGTCGGTGGCAAGGCAGGCGCCGACGGGGAAGCCGCCGCCGATGCCCTTGGCGATTGCCATCAGGTCCGGCGTCACGCCGGTCCATTCATAGGCAAACAGCTTGCCGGTGCGGCCGATGCCGCATTGCACTTCGTCGAAAATCAGCAGCAGGCCGTGCTGGTCGCAAAGCTCGCGCAGGCGCTTCAGAAACGCCGTCGGCACTTCGCGAATGCCGCCCTCGCCCTGGATCGGCTCGATCAGGATCGCCGCCGTCTCCGGCGTGATCGCCTTCTCGACCGCTGCGATATCGCCAAACGGAACCTGGTCGAAACCGTCGACCTTGGGACCAAAGCCTTCGAGGTATTTTTCCTGGCCGCCGGCAGCGATGGTTGCCAGCGTGCGGCCGTGGAAAGCGCCCTCGAAGGTGATGGTGCGGAACTTTTCCGGGTGGCCGCTGACATATTGATAGCGCCGCGCCGTCTTGATGGCGCATTCCAGCGCCTCCGCGCCCGAATTGGTGAAGAACACCTTGTCGGCGAAGGTCGCTGCGACCAGCCGCTCGCCAAGGCGGCGCTGGCCCGGAATCTCATAAAGGTTCGAGGTGTGCCACAGCTTGCCGGCCTGCTCGGTGAGAGCGGCGACGAGCTGGGGGTGGCCATGGCCGAGCGAATTCACGGCGATGCCGCCGGCAAAATCGAGGAAGCGTCGGCCGTCATCCGCAACCAGCCAGGTGCCCTCGCCCCTGTCGAAAGCCAGGGGTGCACGTGCGAAAGTCTCGTAAAGCGCCGAACCGCTCATTATATGCGTCTCCGGGACCGGAAAACCAAAAAAGCCGCCTCAAGCGGCGGCCTTAACGGGCATATTTCGTTTCCGGTCACAAAGTCAACGAAAACGTCGCGCAGAAGCGCGCGGCGGACAACTTGGCCCAATAAGCCACCTTTATTGCGGCAAGTTGTTGAAAACCCAAAAAACCGATTCGTGTGGCACCCCGGACTCTTGTCACCGAGTCAGCCGATAAGGTAGTTTGAAGTCTAGAAATAACCAGATTTGGTGCGGCAAACCCAATCACCCGAATATATGTGGTGTCACCCCGAGCATTTGTCGGGACGGGAATGGATTCCGGGAGGTCGCACGCACAAGCAGGAGCATGCTCTCATGAACTGGACTGACGAGCGAGTGGAAACCCTCCGCAAATTGTGGGCCGAAGGCCTGAGCGCCAGCCAGATCGCCGCCCAGCTTGGCGGCGTCAGCCGCAATGCCGTCATCGGCAAGGTCCACCGCCTGAAGCTTTCGAGCCGCGGCCGCTCGACGGCAGCGCCGGCCCGCCAGAAAAAGACGGTGCACGCGTCGACCGGCGTCAAGACCGCGCCGCGCGCCACGACCACCACGCGCACAGTGACGACCTCGATCGGCGCAACCGCGCTGCAGACGCAGTTCGATGCCGAGCCGGTGGCTCGCCACTATCTGCGCCCCGTCGAAAATGTGGTCGTCCCGATCTCGCGGCATCTTCAGCTCGTCGAGCTCAACGAGCGCACCTGCAAGTGGCCGAACGGCGACCCGCTGACGGAAGAATTCCACTTCTGCGGCAACGACGCTGCCGAGAGCGGCCCCTATTGCAAGTACCACTCGAAGATCGCTTTCCAGCCGGCATCGGAGCGGCGCAGAAGCCGCTGATAGTGAATAGTGAATAGTGAATAGTGAATAGTGAATAGAAAGCAGTGCGACGGTTCGCGAAGCGCAATCGCCTAATCTACTCTCTACTCGCTATTCTCTTTCCCCCTTCATCACAGCCAGCCGTTCTTGCGGAACCGCCAGTAAAGGAAGGCGCAAGTGGCGGCGATTGCCGTCAGCACCATCGGATAGCCGTATTCCATCCTCAGCTCGGGCATGTCGCTGAAATTCATGCCGTAGATGCCTGCGAGCGCCGTCGGCACCGCCAGAATGGCGGCCCATGAGGCGAGCTTCTTGGAAATCGCCGTTTCCTGGCTCTGCCCGACCAGAAGGCTCGCCTCGAAGGCGAACGCCAACACCTCGCGCAGACTGTCGATCTTTTCCTGCACGGTACGGATGTGATCGGTCACGTCGCGAAACAGCGGGTGCATTGCGGCATGTATCTGCGGCAGGTCCGCACTTGTCAGCCGCCTGCAGACCTCGACCAGCGGAAGGGCGGCGTTGCGCAGCCGCAGAAGATCGCGTCTGAGCATGTAGAGCCGTTCGATCTCGGCGGCGAGCATCGGCTTGAGCAGAACCTTGTCCTCGATCTCCTCGACCTCGTCCTCGATCTGCTCCAGCACCGGCATGTAGTTGTCGACGATGAAATCGAGGATGGCGTAGAGGACAAAGTCCTCGCCCTTGGCCAGCGAATGCGGACAGCTTTCCCAATGCTGGCGAACGGTGGCGTAGGAGGTCGACGGGCCGTGCCGGACGCTGACGATATAGCCCTTGCCGACGAACAGATGCGTTTCGCCGAAGGTGACGCGGCGATCGATCAGTTGCGCGGTGCGGGCAACGATGAACAGCGCATCGCCATATTGCTCGATCTTAGGCCGCTGGTGCGGATGCTCGGCATCCTCGATCGCCAACGCATGAAGATTGAACTGCGCCTGTACGCGCAGCAGGAGTTCACGGCTGGGCTCGAGAAGGCCTATCCAGACGACATGGCCTTCCTTGCCAGCCCACTCGCCGGCTTCCTCGACCGGAATATCGGCAACGCGCTTGCCTGCGGCATAGACGCTCGAGGCAACGATCCCGGCTTCTGCCGGAGCGGGCGCGAATTTGCGAACATGATCCATCACCACCTCCCGAAGGCAGAACCTTCACTGCGTGATGAATGCGCAGGTCAGCCAGTCTAGCGCAATTTTGCGGAAAGTTCGAGGATGCGGACCCCGCTCACTTCGCCGAGACTTCCACCGGCAGCACGACCTTGTCGGTCTTGTCTTCCTTGGGACGGTCGATCGGCATCTGGTCGCCGGTGACGACATAGTAGATCGTCTCGGCGATGTTGGTGGCGTGGTCGCCGATGCGCTCGATGTTCTTGGCGCAGAACAGGAGATGCGTGCAGGGTGTGATGTTGCGCGGGTCTTCCATCATGTAGGTCAGGAGCTCGCGGAACAGCGACGTGTACATGGCGTCGATCTGGTTGTCGCGGGCGCGCACGAATTCGATGCGCTCGACCGAGCGCGAGGCATAGACGTCCAGCACTTCCTTGAGCTGCGTCAGTGCCAGTTCGGCCAGCGCCTGCAGGCCGCGAAACAGGCTGACGGGCTGGCGGCCTTCCGAAACCGCGACCACGCGCTTGGCGACGTTCTTGCCGAGATCGCCGACGCGCTCGAGATCGGCCGAAATGCGGATCGCGCCGATGATTTCGCGCAAATCCCCTGCAACGGGCTGGCGCTTGGCGATGAGCACGATCGACTTGTCGTCGATCTCGCGCTGGGCTTCGTCGAGGATGGTGTCGTCGGCGATGACCTTCTTGGCCAGTGCCAGATCCGCATTGACGAGTGCCGCGATCGCCTGATCGACAAGGCGCTCAGCCTGGCCGCCCATCGCCGCAACCTTGCGGGTCAGGTATTTCAGCTCGTCGTCATAGGCACTGACAATGTGGTGCGACTGCATGAAGGTCCATCTCTCTTCGGAACCGGCAAATCACGATCCCTGAATCCATGCATATAGGCTAACGACATGACGGAAAAAAGAAAGCTTGGATTGGCGGCACGCTGACGCCACAATTCGGGCTGATAGCGCCTGCGCGAGGGGTCCGGAAACATAGTCTCCAACGAGCAGCGGTTATTATTTTAGCCGGCGCGCAAAGTGGTCTAGCGTTCCCGTGACGTCCATCCTCTTGACTGCAAAAGGCCGCGCGGTGTTCCACGGCACGATCACAAAGCTCCTTTCCTCCTGGAAGAACCGCGCGCAAGTTCACACGGCTCTTCACCTTCTCAACGCGCGCGGCATAGCCGTCGTCGGCGTGGCCTGTGTCGTGGGGGCATTGGCGGCGGTGACTGTCACGGCGATGAGCTGGATCGTTCAGGAGATGCACTGGCTGCTTTTCGGGCTGGAGCGCGGCGCGCGGCTGTCGGCCATGTTTTCGCTGTCCAGCTCTTCCCAGGCGCTGGTGCCGGTCATGGGCGGCGTGCTGCTCGGGCTGACGATCGCCTATCTCCGGCGCCGGCAATATCGCACGCCGATCGATCCGATCGAGGCCAACGCGCTTTATGGCGGAAGGCTGTCGGCCACGGACACCGCCATCGTTGCCGTGCAGACGATCATCTCGAGCGGCTTCGGCGCGTCGGTCGGGCTTGAGGCGGCCTATACCCAGAGCGGTTCGGGGCTGGCGTCCCGGCTGGCCCGCATTCTGCGGCTGCGCCGCAATGACGTCAGGATACTGGTGGGATGCGGCGCGGGCGGCGCTATTGCCGCTGCCTTCGGCGCGCCGTTGACCGGCGCGTTCTACGGTTTCGAGCTTATCATCGGTGTCTATTCCGTCGCCAATGTCGCGCCGGTGATGGCAGCCGCCGTCACCGCCTCGCTGACGGCGAGCTATCTCGGCGGCGCGCAATTTCCCATCGAAGTCGGCCCCGTGCCGGCGATGACGGCCATGCAGTATCTGCCCTATCTGCTTCTGGGCTTTGTGGCGGGTGCTGCGTCAATCGCCATCATGCAGCTGGTGACGGTCGTGGAGAAAGGCTTTTCGCGGCTTTCCATCGACGCAGCACTGCGTCCGGCGATCGGCGGGTGCCTGATCGGCGCACTGGCGTTGATCACGCCGCAGGTGCTTTCGAGCGGCCATGGCGCGCTGCATCGCGAACTGGCGATGAATTACGGCCTCTATGTCGTCGCCGAACTCTTCGTCCTCAAGCTGATCGCATCTGCCGTATCGCTGGGCTCGGGGTTTCGCGGCGGCCTGTTCTTCGCTTCGCTGTTCCTCGGCGCGCTGCTCGGCAAGATCTTTGCCGAGGCGATGATTTTCCTACTCCCGCAAACCGGGGTCGATCCGATGATCGCGGCCGTCGTCGGCATGACCTCGCTCGCCGTCGGCGTCGTCGGGGCACCGTTGACCATGACATTCCTGGCGCTGGAATCCAGCGGCAACCTCGCGCTCACCGGCGTTGTTCTCGGGGCATCGATCGTTTCGGCGGTGCTGGTGCGCGAAACCTTCGGCTACTCCTTCTCGACCTGGCGGTTCCATCTGCGCGGCGAGACGATCCGAAGCGCCCATGACGTGAGCTGGACGCGCAACCTGACCGTCGAGCGCATGATGCGCGAGGACGTTCGCACCTTGCCCGACACGACCACGATCGAGGAATTCCGCAAGCAGGTCCCGCTGGGTGCGGCACAGCGCGTAATCGTCACCGACGCCGACAAGAAATATGCCGGGATGCTGCTTGTCGCCGAAGTCTACGGCCTCGATGCGGGTGCTGAAGCGGAAACCCAATCCATTCGCACGCTGGCGAAATATCAGGACACGCTTCTGGTGCCGTCCATGAACGTCAAGGCGGCGGCGGATATCTTTGCCCGGTCGGGCAGCGAGGAATTGCCGGTCGTCGACAACTTCGCCAACCGCCGGGTGGTCGGGCTTTTGACCGAGGCCCACCTGCTGCGCCGCTATGCCGAGGAACTGGACAAGGCGCGCAAGGATCTTTCAGGCGAAAGCTGAGCGGCCTTGGCAAAGCTCGCCCGCGCCCTCACTTTCAAACAGGACAGAAATCGATAAGATTTGAAACAAAAAACTTTGCCTGGCGACACCGCAATAGTTCTAAATTACCGATTTACATCGTTAGATTCATAGATATAGCTATTGATACTCATGTTGCGGACAGGCAATCGCACCGAGGAACGGCAATGCTGAATGCACACAGCGAATTGCTCGACTTCATCGAGCGGGCAGAGAGACACCCCTCGATGTCTCTCCTCGTCGACGACTTTTCCCAGGTCATCGACCGGCAGGGCTTCAACGCTTTCATCATGACCGGCCTGCCTTCGGCCGGGATCGACGTCGAGCCGATGGTCATCGCCAACCATTGGCCGGAAGCCTGGTCCGATCGTTACAGGGAGCAGGTGTATTTTCCCGACGATCCGGTCTCGAAATGGTCGATTACCAAAGACCGGCCTTTCCATTGGCGGGAAGCCTGGAACGCATTTCCCGTCAGCAAGCGCGTCCAGCAGCTGAACGGCGAGGCCGCTGCTTTTGGCCTGGTCGACGGCATCGCCTTCCCGCTGCGGACCGCCAGAAGGTGGCAGGCGGTCGTGTCGCTTGCCAGCCACCACAGGATGGACATCGACAAGAAGGACGAAGGCCTGCTCTACTGCGCCGCCGTCTATTTCCAGATGGCCGCAAATGACCTGGCGTCCCAGAAGGCCCCTCCGCCTCCTACCTTGAGCGACAGGGAGCAGGAAATCCTGAAATGGGCGGCGGCCGGCAAGACCGCCTGGGAGATATCGACCATCCTCAATATTTCCGAGGCGACGACGCGCACCCACCAGCGGCATATCAATGCAAAGCTGGATACCGCCAACACAACCCAGGCGGTCATGGAAGCAATCAGGCAACACATTATTCACGTGTAAATTGCCGGTCAATCATCGATTCCGACGATAGCTGACAGGCCCGTTACGGTTCATCCTTCTGCGAGAATCAACCGCAGGGGGTAGTAGCCGTGCAAATCCACGTCGTTAATGCCGCAAACCGTCACCTCTATACCGCCGAACTCGAAGACTTCTTTCGTGCCCGCCACGCCATCTATGTCGAAGAAAAGCAATGGCGCGACGACGACGGGAGCGGCATGGAAATCGACCAGTTCGACACCGACGAAGCCACGTACATGATCGGGATCGTTGACGATCAGGTGATGACCGGAACCCGGCTTCTGCCGACCACCGAACCGCATATGCTGAGCGAGGTGTTTCCGCACAGCTGCAACTTCACCGGCGTCCCGCGGCAACCGGACGTCGCCGAATGGACGCGCGGCTTCATCGTGCCTTCCTTCCGCGAAAAGGGCCATGGCCCGATCAAGGGCCAGTTCTGCGGGACGGTGATGGAATACTGCCTGAACGAAGGCATCACCCGCATCGGCGGTATTCAGGACCTGTATTGGCTGCCGCTGTGGAAGCGGTTCGGCTGGACGGTGAGACAGATCGGAAATCCTATTCTGATCGACGACCGCTGGTGTGTCGCCGCCTATTTCGACGTCACGCAGGAGGCACGCGACCGCGCGCTCGCCAGGGGCAATCTCGACCATTCCATTCTGGTGCATCGCGGCCCCTACGAGCCGTTCATGCAGCAGTTCAGCTCGAGCCGGACAGGAGGCGCTCGTGCAGCTTAAAATGGGACAACACGAACACGGGGGGCACCCGGTGCGGCACCGGAACGGATCTCGGGCAGCACTCGCCAACACCGGGTACAACGACGATCTGGCGGTGCCCGAAATGCCCCGCAAGGAATATTTCGCTCAGTTCGTGAGCGAACTACGAAAGGAGATGCAAGCAGCCCGCGCAGAGGAGGCGCGGCTGCTTCAGGCGGACAAGGCGCATATTTCCGGAGGCGGCAGCCTCCGGAAAACGCCGAGCGGAACCGACTACATCCTGTGGGGCAGGATCGGCACAGGCGGTGTGCCCGATCTGCTCAACCGTATCGACGACGACATAGAGAGGTGCCGCGAGCCGGTCATCATTACCGGCACGGCCTTCTCCACCCGATACCGATTCAGCCGCTGGCTTTTGCGCAATGGTCACATCGCGCGAGCCGATCTCGGCGAAGATGGTTTGGTGGTCGCGAAATCGGCTTAGCCGAGCAAGGAATAGATCGCGTCTTGCGCACCCTTGTACGCGCGTCGCGATAAACAGGTTCGGCCTCCCCGGACATACCGCTCGTCCGGCGGCGGATATCATTCCGCCGCCGGAAAATGCACCGTGAAGGCCGCACCCTCGCCCAGCTTCGAGCGGATCGACAGGCGGGCGTTGTGACGTGTCAGGATATGCTTGACGATGGAAAGGCCGAGGCCCGTGCCTTTCTGCGAACGGCTGGTTTCCACATCCACCCGGTAGAAACGCTCGGTCACGCGCGGAATGTGCTCTTCGGGAATGCCGGGACCGAAATCCTGGATCGTGACCGTGGTTTCACGCTCGGCATTCGTGTCCGGGCCGCCGATCGAGACGACGACACGGCCGCCCGATGCTCCATATTTGCAGGCGTTTTCCAGCAGGTTCTCAAAGACCTGGAACAGTTCGTCGCGATCGCCCAGCGCCTCGAAAGTGCCGGTCGGGAAGTCGCGCTCGACGGTGACGCCGGACTCCCTGGCCAGCGGGCTGAGGGAATCGATGACGCTTTCCACCACACCGCGCAGGTCGACTTTCACGCCGGGCCGCAGATGCGACTTCATCTCCAGCCGCGACAGCGACAAAAGGTCGTCGATCAGCCGGGCCATGCGCGCGGTCTGGTTCTGCATGATCTGGAGGAAATGATCGCGTGCCTTGGCGTCGTCGCGCGCCGGGCCGCGCAGAGTCTCCACAAAACCCGAAATGGAAGCCAGCGGTGTGCGCAGCTCGTGGCTGGCATTGGCGATGAAATCGGCCCGCATGCGGTCGATGCGGCGCGTCTCGCTCTGGTCCTTGAACACCATGACATAGAGGCCGGTGCCCCTTCCGACGGCAGACGCGGTGACGCGAAAGACGCGTTCGATCGGCACGCGCTCGATGAAGTCGATCTGGCGCGACGCGGCATGGCCGAACAGCACGGCCTGTATCATCTCCTGCATTTCCGGCGCCCGGAATTTCAGCAGCAGCAGGATGCCGGGACGCAGCGCCCCGAAAGCGTTGACGGCGGCATCATTGGCATGGACGACCGCGCCGGCTCCGTCGAAGACGATCAGCGGGTCGGTGACGGCGGCGGCCAGGTTTTCGCCCGAGAGGCCGCGCGTGCCACCATTGGCGGTCTCCTCGGCCTCGGTCGCGAGCAGCCCCGCCGTGCGGCTGGGCGCAAGGCCCGCCACGACGATCAGCGCGCCCACCACGGCAGCGACCGTCCGGGTGTCGCCGCCTGCCCAGATGTGGACGGCAAGCACGGCTGCGATGGCTGCGGCCAGCATCCAGCGATTCTGGCGAAACCGGTGGGCAACCAGCCGCATCGCGCGGCGTATCCATTGTTCGCGGCCTTGATCGCTCATGCGAAAATCCCGTGATGCCTTGTACTTCGGGGTAAAACTTCACGCTGGACCAGTCTGGCCGCACCCAATAGCATGAAAGGGAAACCAAGAAAGGTTTGTCGAAATGAAAAACGCCGACGACGCGCCTGAGACCGCAGCAGCCAAGGAGACCGCGGGCCTCACACCGTTGAAACTCAAGGTCGGCGGCAAGGATCGGCTTTTCGACATCAACAATCCCGAACTGCCCGACTGGATCGACAAGAAGGCCTTGCGTTCGGGCGGGTATCCCTATGACGACAAGATGCCCTCCAAGGACTACGAAGAAACGCTGGAGCGGCTGCAGATCGAACTGGTCAAGCTTCAGGCCTGGATGCAGGCGACAGGCCACAGGGTGCTGACCCTTTTCGAAGGACGCGACGCCGCCGGCAAGGGCGGGACGATCAACGCGGTGCGCGAATACATGAACCCGCGTACTGCCCGCAACGTGGCGCTGACCAAGCCGACCGAAACAGAACGCGGCCAATGGTATTATCAGCGCTACATTTCGCATTTCCCGACGGCAGGCGAGTTCGTCACCTTCGACCGATCCTGGTACAACCGCGCCGGCGTCGAGCCGGTGATGGGCTTCTGCACGCCGGAAGAGCACGAGCATTTTCTGCAGGAGACGCCGCGTTTCGAAAAGCAGATCGTTCGTGAAGGCATCCATTTCTTCAAGTTCTGGTTGGATACGAGCCAGGAGATCCAGCTCAAGCGCTTTCACGATCGCCGCCACAGCCCGCTGACCAACTGGAAGTTCTCGCCGATGGATGTCGCCGGCATCAGCAAATGGGATGCCTATACCGAAATGCGCGACCTGATGGTGAAGCGGACCCACACTGCTGAAACGCCATGGACGATCGTCAAGGCCAACGACAAAAGGCGGCTGCGTATCGCGGTGATCCGCCACATTCTGCTCGCACTGCCCTATACGGGACGCGATCTCGACGTGATCGGCAAGCCTGACAAGAAGATCATCGGCGAAGGGCCGAAGTTCCTGAAGGGTTGAGCGAAAAGCCTGCAACGCCGGGTTAGAGACTGTTTGATAACTCGCCCTGCCGAGGCATATGGCGTGGTTTTCGAGAACCGGAGCGGAGTGGACATTTAGGTCCATGAGCACCGGAAGCGCAGAAAACCGCGTCAGATGACCGGCAGGGTAGAGTTAGCAAGCGGTCTCTAACGGCGTCGCGCTTGCCGGTGCGGGGTCTTGTGCCAGTGATGCGGGCGCTTCCACAGCTCGTAGACGGAGCACCATACCGCCAGCGACAGCATCAGCCAGTAGACCGGCGTCATCATGCAGACTTTCCAGAAACCCCGGCTTTCCCGCTCATTGAGCGTCATTCGGCCAAGCACCATGAAGGATGCATAGCCAAGCACCACGGTGGTGGAATCGAACGCCAGCAGGCCCCATTGCCAAATTCGCAGGGGAATACCGCCGCTGACCTGCACGGTCAGCACCAGGGCCGACAGGATCAGGAACGGGTGCATCAGCGCCGACATGACCATGCCGGCAAACAGGATCTGCGCCATGCAGAACGACGCGAAACGCACCTCGCGGGCGAGCCTGACGGGATTGCGCATGTGGACAAACCAGGTCTGTATCCAGCCCTTGAACCAGCGTTCAGGGTTGTTTAGCATCGTCCACAATGGGCTGGAATTAACGAGCAGAATCAAAGCTTAATGATCCACAGCTATTCGAGCATGTTCGCGTACTTCCAGCGAAAATGTTGCTATAGTGTTGCTACGAGTCGCGCATAGCAACAAGCCGGCAGGGAACGCCAGCCAGTGAAGAAGAGATTGACCGCCGTAGTCCTTGCATCGCTTCAACCGAAGGCGAGCGGCTATTACGTGTCCGACAATCAGCAGACGGGCTTGCGTGTTCGGGTAGCACCCTCAGGTGTTCTCACCTGGAATCTCGTCTACCGGATAAAGGGCGAGCCGGTTGCAAAGAGTGCTTCGCTTGGTGTGTGCGATCCAAACGGGAAGAATGGGCTCGGGTTGCAAGAAGCTCGCGAAAGGGCTGCCGAAATCATAAAGGCGGCTCGCCAAGGCCGGGACCTCTTGGAAGAAGAAGACGAAGCGCGGAAAGCCAAACAAGAGCGGCTTACCGTGAAAGAGCTCATCGGGCGCTACGCCAAACACATCAAGAGCCCTCACCGTAAAGGTGGCGCCCTCCGCACCGCCGATGACATAGATCGTCGATTAAAGCGGGCATTGCGCACCAAGTTTGACAGCGCCGCCGACGGCCTTCGACGTGGCGAAGTGAGTGACCTACTCGAACCTGTTGCAGACGGTCGCCCGCGTGAAGCTGAGAAACGCAGGCAGGTCATTGGCGCGATGTATCGTTGGGGACTGGCGAAAGGCTATGTAACGACCGACCCCACAGCCGGCACAGAATCGTATGGCAGGGGTGATCCACGAAACCGAGTGCTGTCGCCTGACGAGATGAAAACCCTCTGGGACTGGCTGGATGCCGGAGCTGATGAAATGACGCCCGACTGCATCGCGGTCCTTCGCGTGCAATTATGCACGGGGGCGCGGGTCGGAGAAATCGCCAGCATGGACGCATCCGAGATTGAGGATGACGGCGAACGGCTGCTTTGGACGCTTCCCGCCGAACGCTCCAAGAACAAGAGCGAGCGCGTCACCCCATTGGTCGGGCTTGCCCGGGAAATCATCCTGGAAGCCCACGAAAGGCATAAACGCGGACCTCTATTCAGAGCCGCCAAATCCGACCGGGCATTGCGGGCAACCGACCTCGGCCATGCGCTCAAAAATCGCGATTTGCCATGCAAGCATTTCACCACCCATGATCTGCGACGTACAGTCGTAAGCGCCATGGACGAGATGGGTATCGCGCTCGATACCATCGCAGCTGTCGTCGGCCACCAGCGCGGAACGAAGGACACGAGGACGCTGGTTCAACATTATAGCCGCCCACGCCTTAACGAGCGCGTCGAGGCGGCATTGACGTCTTGGGATGCCCGTTTGCGGGGTGTCATTGAAGGCCTAAAGGAACAGCCGGGCGACAATTTGGTGAGGTTGCGCGGATAACAGCTCCGTAGGGATAGGACGGCCATCCGACAAGCCGGTATTGCACCACCGGTTTCCCTGCGGTCCCCAAGGTGCGGTCGCGAAGGTGCTGCGATGGACGAGCGAATAGTATTTTGGAGCCGGCAGGAAGCGTGGCCTAGAGATACTCCCATATATGTGTTTTTGGCGCGCGCCGTTCATATTGTGGGAAAGTCCATGTTCCCAACAGAGTGGACTGAAGGTGAGCCGATAACCCCGGAGCCGTACCGGCTGAATTTGGCAATTAACGGCATCACATCGGCCTTGCCCCAGTCCACGGCTAAGCCGTGGCAAAAGGACACCGTTCATCGGCTTATTTTACGCCACCATCCAGAATTCAAAAGACCTCCAACTCGGCATGGAAAGTTTGGACCAGAAGGACTTACGTTCACTGCGGAAGAATGGCAGGCTGCCCATCAAACAGCACAACGTTTGGACGCTGAACGCCTAGTATCGCGCAGGCGATTTGACGTTGTTGTGCGCGAAATTGCCAATCAGATCGCTGACGGCATACTTAAATACGCATTACGGGATGCTCGGGGAGGTACGATCAGTTCTACCCTCTGCTCGCCGGATTTGTGGAATACTGAGAGCATCTCGCCCCGCTTCTACTGGTGTCAGATGAATAGAGAGAACCCGTTCGGGGTTGCTGTCGGGGGAGATGGATTTCAGTCCATTTTTATCGAACGGGCTACCCTTGACCGATTTCTTGCCTCGCGAGTGACGTCTCAGAGTTCGAAGCCCGATAGAGGGCCAAAGAAGGCCTATTCGCTTGAAGAAAAGCTATTGCCATACGCCCAAACGATCTACGAGGCTGTGGAGCGCGGAGAAAGCGAACCGCCCACTCGGGATGAGTTTGTCTCGAAATTTCGTGACAAGTTTCCCGATGTATCGATTCCCATAGTTCGAAGCCTTGTTTGGCCTACAAGGCCGAAAACTTGGAACCGAAGGGCTGCAAAGGGCAGTTAAAGTTTCGGCCACTAATCTCACCCTTAAGCCACATCCGTGCCAGTTACTGCCACCTTGCGCCACCTTACGCCACCATCTAAGCCACTGATTACGTGGCGTAATTAGGGGAGCAAAGGCGAACGACGTATTTTGTCCGCGTAGTCAACAACACACGCGGGTGAACGCAACCATGACCAAGATATCCGTCACCATCCCTGAGGCCGTGCAGATGACCGGCATCGGGCGCTCCTCCCTCTATACCCTCTTTCGCGAAGGTAAGATTCGGCCGCGAAAAAGCGGTAAGCGAACGCTGCTCCTTGTCGAGGACTTGAAGCGGTACGTCGAAAACCTTCCGGCTGCATCGTGAGGTGCAGCCATGACCCTACATAGAGAAACTGCCGCCCCGACTGGCATCGGGAACGGCAGCGGTAATTCGAAAGGTTCTACGCCTCAGATTTATCGCACCACCCTCGAAACTTCAATCTCTGATTATCCGGCCTTTGCAATCGCCAGTCGTTTTCGGCTGCCGACTTCAACAGCTCGGGAAGTCTGCCGCATGGCCGGCATCGGCGGGAGGCTCAGATGACAGCTCCCCACGAAACGGCCCTGTACGTGCGGTGTCCTAACGGCGATTCCAACAGGGAAAGCGCGGACGACTATTCCGATGTTGTTACTCGCCTTAGTCCAGAGTGGCGCGTCATTGTTTGCAAGGACCAAATTCAATGGATTTTGCAGCGCATTGATGGAAAGAGGCACGGCAGAACGCGATGGGTCGGTCGGAGCTATCTCCGAGACCGAGACGCATTGATCCAAGTCTGCCGCACCAATCTGGGCGAAATTGACCCCATTGCCCTGTCGGCCCTCTCCACACTCCCCGAGATGATTGGAGTTCAATCATGAGCAAGCCAAGCTATAGCGTTGTTGTGCGTGTTGAGCCCGACGGATCACCCTTCACCATAAAAGGCCGAGATGCATGGGCCCTGGTGAACCTGATCGAGGCTGGTGAAAAAGGCTGTACACCGCTCACAACGCCTGGACCTCGCTGGAGCGGCTATGTCCACAAACTGCGCCGTGCCGGCCTTGTGGTCGAGACTATCCATGAAAACCATAGCGGCCCCTTCCCTGGCACGCATGCCCGATATGTCCTGCGTTCGAGGGTGGTGGTCCTTTCAGAGGAAAGGGCAGCCGCGTGATCCAGCCGCAAATCAAAAAAGCGGCAGAATGGCTTGCGGCGGAGCAATCTCCGCCCAAGCATCTCCTGCCGTATCTTCGCCGTCGCTTCGATCTGAGTGCCCAAGAGGCCGTCGAAGCGATAAGGGAATCCAATTTGATCCTAGCGAGGGCCCACTGATGAGCGCTCGCGATTTCTCGAAAGTTTCCCCGGTTCTATGGCGGTCAGCGAGGTTTATGTCCTTGGATGACGTCGCGAAGGTACATTTCCTCTACTTCATCACGAACGCGCATGTGAACTCGTCAGGGGTTTATCATCTCCCGGATGGCTACGCCTGCGCCGATCTTCGATGCGATTTGGAGCAGTATCGGCGGAACCGAGCCATTCTCATAGACGCCAAGATGATTGATTGGGACGAGGAATGTTCCCTGATCCTGGTCGAACGCTGGTTCAAACATAATGGCCCGATGAGCGAAGACCACGCGACCGGAACCATGCGGTTTCTCAATACGATTGAGAGCGACCGTCTTCGAGAAAAGGCCGTAGAGGCGTTTCACGAAGCAAACGAAAGGCGGCGCGAAAAGGCGGCTGAGAAGCGCGCCGATCAGGAACGAAAGGCAGCTGAGCGGACAAAGATTACGGCTTCGATGGTGGGCGTTACGTCCAATCTTATGAAAACGAGAATGATGGGAGGCGAGCGTGCTTAGACCGTCTCCACACCCTGCCTACACCGTGTCCCCACTGTGCCTATACACCCTGTCCACACAGTCTAGTGACGGTGGGTACATACCAAGACCTAGACCAAGACCTAGACCTGATGCGGGCGTGCGAAGCTTGACAGGTTGTGCCCTTCATCACCGTTCTTCGGCTTTGGAAAAAAGAGCAGTCAGGAGCGTGGGCACCCAACTTTCATCACTCGAAATAACCGCTAGGAAACGGGCGGCAGAACCATTTTGCCAAGGAGGTACGCCGCATGCCTAATCAAAAGCCCCTCACCCTCAAACAGGCAGCCGGTATCGCTGGCGTCTCGCCGGATACCGTGGCCCGTTGGTGCAAGCGTTACGGGATTGGCAAGCAGCTTCATACGAAAGCACCCTGGCGAGTTGATCCTGATGGGCTGGCAATCGTCGCTGCTGGCGATGCCGCAGCGCTGAAAGAATATGGAGGCTCTAACCAGTAGCCTGTCGATTCAAGGCTTTATCGATGCGTTTAAGCGAATGAGTTTCACGGGCTACTTGGCCATTCCGCACCACTCGCTTAACCGCCGTGATAGCAACGGCGTCAACGCCCACCAGCTCTCGATTCCACCTTTCCAGGTCTTCTGAAGTCCAAGCTGAATCCACCTTGCCTTTGATTGTCTCGGCACCGGCAACGCGGAATTCGAACTGATGCGCCCCCGGAAGGACTCCAGCCAGTTGTCCTCTGAGTTCGCGGTCCATCTCTTCCAATGAGGTAGCATTTGCACGGTCGGCCCCCCTTGCCACAGCGTCCGCGCCGAATTGATACTCATCGTCGCCTGCAATCATTTTCAATGTTGCTCCGTTTTGACGCATGAGCTCAAAGAAATCGCGAGCGGTGGATAATATTCGCTGGTCAACCTCGACAACTGCTGTCTGGAATTCTTCTTCGTCTGCCTTCCCAAATGCTTCGAGCAATTCAGAAGCTTGCTCCACAGCCTTCTTCAAGCTCGTTTCGAATATCTGGTGTTGGTCACGAACCTCCTCCAGCAGAAACCCAAACGACCCTCGGACAATATTGGTGATGTGCATTGCAGCAGCGCTTTTATTGGCCACTGGCCCCTTAACGCCCAAACCCGTCGTGTTTCGAGCCAAAATCTTCGTGACCAAATCCTGAAAGGTTGATATGGCCCCGCTTCCGAATTCCGCCTCTATCCCCACAGAACCGACCACAGGGCGTCCACCGAAGAACAGCGCCGCAGAGGCATGCGCCTCCTCGGGCTCCTCAGCTTGACCCGCAATCTGTTCATCAATCTCCCGTAAACGCGACTCTAGTCCCATTCGTGTAAGAAAATCTGCCTCGGTGACGCGGTCAAGCAATCCAACAACGGCTGCTCGATCAGCCTTCACGTAGTCGCGGTCCAATTTTTTCAGCGAATTCATGGCGCTGCAACTCCACCCACATCTGGGTCAAGGCCCAGAATTAGCGACGCATCAGCATCGTCGGCTGCATTCTCCAGCCTTACCTTTAACATACCCTTCCAGAGGTTATCACCCCGGCGATGAGAAAAGAGACCCACGAAATATCTCGCCATCTCAATGGTAAACTCTGGATCGCCATTAAGGTCCACAAAAAGTGCATCCAATCGATATGTATGCTTTATTTGCCCCCTTTCCAGTATCGCTAAATTCGCATTTACCAACCCCTGCCAATTCAAGACCTGCATTGCGTGAGGAGGCCGATAAATGAAGGTTATGAGGTCGAGGTCATTGGGAACTTTCTGTTCCACGAAGCTTCCGTCAAGCCATTGGAAGCCTCGGGACAGTCCTATACCACGCAACTGCGCGCGGTGATCTAGCCATTTTCGAAGAATATCTTGGCGGTTCGGTGTTGTACCGAACGTAGTAACTACCTCGACCGCTGACGCCTCATAGGGGCTCAAATCCTCAGGGGCACCGCCTGGCCCATTTGGACCGACGAATGGCGGCAACACACCGTCAATTGTGAACGAGGGTATCGGCATCCCCACCCCGGCGAGACCCATCTGCGGAATTTACTGTACTTTGCCGATGATGCGGAACGCACGCAAGAGAAGAACTAGATAGATTATCTCCTTATCGTAATGGGAGACCGCGCTATGCGCCTCAGCGCCGCTATGATCGACAACATCCGGTTTCGGGTATCACCCGCAGAAAAGCGCGCACTCACCGCCGCCGCCGATCGCCGGGGCAAAACCTTGAGCGAATTCCTCCGGGAGGCCGTTAGTGAAACCGCGCAGCGGGTGGGTGCGTAGTCATGACCCTTCCATCCGCTCCCCCTATCTCAGCCTCACAGATCAACGTCGAACTCGGGCGCGCGCCCGATGCACCCTTCAGCATTACCGGGGCTGAAGAAAGGGCTTTGGCTGGCAAGCCCACCGGCCCGATATCGTTCTCAGACTTCCTTGCCCTTTTCACATCCGTTGCAGTCGTCGGTTCAAATGCCGCCACGATCACAATTCCCGCAGATTCTCAGGCGGGCGACCTGGCTGTGATGTATGATTTTGCAGTGGGAACACTCAGTGCCCCTCCCACCGTTACTCCGCCCGGTTGGACGGCGGTTACCAACAACGGCAATGGTGATACCCGGGGCATTACCTCTTACAGAATACTGACCGGTGGTGACCCCGGGGATACGATCACGGGCATGAACGGCGACGATATCAATCGCAAGGTCATGCGAGTTCTGCGCGGCAGGCAGCCGGTCACCACGGCCACGTCTGGCGGCTGGGACGGCAATATCACGGTCGTGGCCAACTCTCCCGGCAATATCAGTGTCCCCGCGTCTGGCGGCTCGACACCTCTGGTCGTGCTGGGATTTGCCGCCTCACGAGGAACTGTCAATACGTTTTCATCGTCGCCAGCCTTCGATAGTGCGAACGCTGCCAGCGCCACTCGGACCGGCTACAAGAGTTACAAGGGGACGGCCTCCAATCACACCGTCAGCATGACCCAAGCCGGCGACCGTAACGGGCTTGCAGCCGGCTATTTCCAGATCAGTTTCTAGCGGGGCCAAGATGAACCTCACCGATATTTTCAGCCAGGTCCTTCGAGGGTCACAATCGGTAATTAGGCCTTCTGGCGCAAATGCCCGTTACGGGGACGCTGGTAATTACCTTGCCAGCCCATCGGCAACGGTGGGTACACCGCCTCTTCTGGCTGACAACTCGCAGAATTCAGGCGGGCTACTCGGCCTCCTACAGCAAGGCATTGGCGGGCAGCAACAGGGTGCCGTTATGCCCGCCGCTCCATCGCCCATGACAGGGCTTGGCGAAAAGCTCGCTGAACTCGGCCCTATCATCGCCATGATGGACCCGATGGGCCGCAACAACACGATGGCCGCTGCAATGATGCAAATGCAGCAGGGCAAGAAGAAAGACGCCCGCGATACAGCAAATCAGAACCAGACGGTTGCATGGTTGCAGTCTCAGGGTATGGGTGAGCAGGAAGCGCATTATCTTGCCGCTGACCGTGACGCGTTGCGCTCCTGGTACGGGGAGTGGAAAGCAGGAAACAAGCCAGATTGGGCAATTTCAGAGATTTACGATCAAGCCGGCAGACCCCAGAAAGTCATGTACGACAAGCGCGACCCGTCACGTTACAACGTGCTGGGCGGATCGCAGTCAGATACTCTTTCGCCAGAGGCGGAGGCGCAGAAAGTTAGGATTGCGCAGGCAGGTCGAGCCGAAACCAATGTCAGTGTTGGTGCCGAAAAGGGTTTCGACAAAACCGTAGGCGAGGGCTACGGCAAGCGCTTCCTCGACTTGCAGGAGCAAGGTTCAACGGCACAGCGGGCGCTCAACTCCCTTGATGTGATGGGAAGCTCTCTTTCCGACCCCGGTTTCTATTCGGGCGCGGGCGGCGACTCGGTGCTGCAACTGAAGCGGTTCGGTGCCTCCCTTGGCATGAACCCCGACGGCATCACCTCCATGGAGCAGTTCAACGCCATGTCGAAACAGGCGGCTTTGGACAGTATGGGCGGCTCGCTCGGCTCCGGCTTCTCGAATGCTGACCGCGATTTCGTAATTGATCAGGTTCCGAATCTTGGAAACACCCCGGAGGGCAACCGCAAGCTGGTCGATATCCAGCGCAAACTGAATGAGCGCAAGCGGGATATCGCCGGCATTGCCCGAGACTATGCGTCCCGCAACGACGGCAGGATTGACGCCGGGTTTGACGACTATCTAGCGAAATGGTCAGAGCAGAATCCGCTGTTTCGCAATACGCCCCGAGATTCCACAGGCCGGGGCGCAGGAAATGAAACAGGGCGTCAGCGCGCCCGAAACCCCAAGACCGGGGAAACCGTCGAATGGGACGGCACGCAGTGGAGGCCGGTACGATGACCAGCAAGATTCCGGCACCACCTCCCGGTTTTGTCATCGAGGAAGCACCCCGCGATTTGCAGGGGCCTCCGATGTATCGCCCGTTTAAGAGCGGGGAAACGCGCCCCAATGAGGATGGATCGTACTCGACGGAGGTATCTACCACCTGGCAGCAGCCAGACGGCCAGTGGACCAATATTCCGTCGCTTTGGATGGGACCGAATGGCCCGACGCAGTTCAACCCGGACGATGAAGACGCCATTACCGCCACTGCCCGGAACTATGAACAAGCTCGCGGCCAGACATTTCCGCGCTTCAATAGCCTTCAGGATGCGGAAACCTCCGCCCGGTCACGCTCAGAACAGGGTGACGCAGGGATGATTCCTCCGCCACCTGGTTTTGAGTTGTTGGAGATGAACGACCTCGGTCACGGTGTACCTCAGTTCGTTCCTCCGGGCGTTGAAGGGTATGATCCAGCAACAGGGCTTGTAACAAAACCTGCCCCCAGCCTCAGCGCAGCCCAAGCTTTTGCTAATGGCGCAGCTGATGTCGGTACATTTGGATTTGGAGATGAAATCGCCGCAGGTATCGGAACCTTGGCCGATATGCTTCCTGGCGGACATGGTGAGGGTTACACCAGCATACTTGACGATATTCGCAGTAGGCAGAAAGCCGGCGCGGAACAGCATCCTATTGCCAACGTAGCCGGCATGGTGACGGGTGGCGTTGGCGGCGGCTTTGGATTGGCGCGCGGTGGCCTGTCTCTCGCAGCACGAGCGGCCCAAGGCGGTAAAGGCTGGTTTGCCCGCATGCTCGGCGGTGCTGCTGATGGCGGCATTGCCGCTTTCGCATATGGTGCAGGCAGCGGCGAAGGCACAGCAGGGCGATTGAGAAACGCCGCCGACAATGTCCCTCTCGGATTGGCCTTTGGAGCAGGTGGCGAGGCTGTTGCTACAGGTCTGGGTGCCGCTGCGCGTCGCATCTTCAGTGGAGCTGATAATGTCGCTCCCGGAGCGAACCCGGCCGCAAATGTCTCGCTGGCGCAAGAGTTCGGCATCCCTCTTTCTCGGGCACAAGCTACGCGCTCTGTCCCACAGGCAAACATCGAAAACCAGCTTCGGAGCCAAGGTGCGATGTCAGCCTTCGACCAAGCTCAAAAGGAAGCCGTTGGACAGTCAATTAGCGATGTGCAGAGCCGGCTTGCATCCGGCGCTCCCATTATCCCAGGCCAAGCGTCCGCCTATGAAGGCGTTCCCGGTGCTCTTCGCGGTAAACGCGATGCTCTTAAATCCGCAAGCCAGGATGCCTATGAGGCCTCGGTAAACCCGGATGTGCTTGTCTCAGGCGAAGCAGTTCGCTCAATACCGGATTTCATTCGCAGCAAGCTTTCCGCCGACGATATCCTGATTGATCCGATGTACCACCAGGGCGCGGCGCGGGCGATGTCCTTCGTTGATGACTATATCGGGCGCATGCCCGCAGTAGGTGGCGACGTGAAGGGCGTTCAGGCCCAATTGCGTTGGATTGAGAACCTGCGTGCCGGCATTCGCAAGAACTTCCCGCCGATCGGCCAGGACGCCCCTGCCCTCAAAGCCATCAGTAGCGCAATCGATGATTGGACCGACGATGTTTTTGACAAGGGGCTCGTCAGCGCCAGTGACAATGTCTTGTCCGAATTGAAAACCGCCCGCTCCAAGTGGTCGGAATACATGTCCATGGCCGATCCAAAGCCAAAGAAAGGCGGCAGGCTTAATCCTCAATATGAGGCGCAGGCCAAGGTTCGTAACATCATGGATAAAGATTTCTCGCCGGAAGAGATTGGGCAATACCTGTGGGGTTCTTCGGTCGCCAGCCCAAAGAACGCTTCCCTCATGACGGCAAATGAACTCCGCAAGACGTTGGGAGTTGATAGCCCAGAATGGAACGGCATTCGCCAGTCTTTCTGGCTCCGCGCCACTCGGGCTGGGGATGAAGCCCTGAATCCTACTCAGATTACGAAAAACCTCGATGGGCTGCTAAACGGCAACGGTAAGGGCGTGGCCATGATTTTGTTCAGTCCAGCCGAGCGCGACTTGATGTGGAAATATGCCAGCGTCATGCGGCACCTGTCCCCCGCTCGTCAGGGCATAAATGGATCCAATACAGCCAATCGTCTAATGCCGGCGTTGCAAAAATACGGAACGGCAATTGTCGGCGCTCTCGCTGGCGGTGGAGGCATGTGGAGCGGCTTGGGCCCCTTAGAGGCCTTGGGCGTTGGAGCCGTCTCTACCGGACTCCTACGTGGCGTCAACAGCGTTGCTCAAGCCTCTCGCGCAAGCACCGCCACCCGTCTGCCTGTTCCAGTCAATCCATCCGGGTTGGGCGGCGCAACGCTCCGTGGGGGTTCGGTCCCACTCGTTCTCGGTCAAGAGAAACGGCAGCCACTTCAAATTACTGTAGGGAGGCCACAGCGGTGAGCGCGTCAACGAGGCTGGTAAGGCTCGCCGGTCCATCCCCTGACGGTTTCGTAGACCCAATCGCCAAATGGCAGCGACACGTTCTGATGAATAACTGGAGCGAAGAGATAGAAAAGCAGCCCCATAACCAGAAGGGTCCCTATCACGCACGTAATCCGAAACACTACTTTGCCCGTGGGCGAGAAATGTTCAGGCGGGCGGAAATGATCGAATTGGCTCATACCCCGAAGAATACTCGAAAATTGAGGGCGTTAGAAGTCAGATGACCCAGCCAATCCCCACCCTTCCCGAGCGAATGGATCAAATCGAAGCAACCTTGGTCGCAGGACTTGCAGGAGAAGATATCTCAGAACCCATTTTCGCTATCGTTTGCGAGATGTTATGCGAACCACTCTCAATTCACGCCGATATTTTTGAACACGTGGCTGTGGCTCGTGGCTGTCATGCCGCCGCTCAGGAGTTGCACCGGCAGGGCAAGCATACGATTGCGGAAGGCTTTTCAGCTATGGGTCAAGACATCTTGGCGAAGACGATTGCCGTCATTGCGGAATTCGCCGCCCTGGACCGGTACATTTCGGGAGAGACCATCCATTAAGCGCCTGAAAACAGACGGATATCAGACGAAAACCCCGCTGAAAACAGTGGCAGAACAGTGAAGTGACAATTGACCTGCGCTTGTGCAAACGAAGATTTTTCGGGCATCACATTGCGCGTAGACGAAATCATCAAGACACCGAGTTCCAGAGAGCACAGAAAATCGTTCGCTGAAGCGCTCGGGCCGCTTTGAAAACAAGCGTTTAGTGATTTTTAAATTGCCCAAGCCGCATTTTTTGGCTTCGGCCAGATAAGTCAGCTTCTTAAGCAGTTAAAAATCAAAGATTTAATTGTGTCTAGCCAGTTCAAAGGCTGTCCGTGAAGTACGTTCTGATTCATTCTCAGCAAGCTTTCGCTTCAATTCAGCCATGGCCGTACAGTCGGAAGCGGTTGGCACCTTGCGGCCATTCTTGTACTTCATCCAGATATCAAGCGCCGCCACGTAATCCTGAGCGGTGTTTTGCAGTTGGCCATCCCGGTCTAGCGCTTCAATTAGATCGCCAAATCTCCGACGGTCAATGCGAGCATATTTTGCGCGGGTGCGCCCGTCGGAAACGCTCGCAGCAATATGTTCGATCTGATTTTGTATCGCGCGCCAATCGTTCTTGAGCTCTTCCCGTGTATTCGTCTGATTGTCGGTTTCTTTCGCACCATTCGTCGCCTCAGCCGCTTCAACGAAGCCATTGCGAAGCTGATTAATACCTTCGAGAGCAGAAACGAACTGCTCGTCCAAGTTTTCTAGGCCGTTCCGTATGTTAGCAAGCGCGCTTTCCACTTCGGACTTATGATTCTCCACGATCTTTTTTGCGTCTCCAACAGCTTTTTGAAGGGAATTGACCTCTCCCCGGAAGAACCACCAACCAATAAGAACGCCGACAACTGCTGCAAAAACCGTGAGAAACCCTGACAGCAAGAGAGCTTGTGCTTCTGTCAACGCGTACCAAAATGTTTCCATCGCTTCCCCCTGATAGCGAATTCCTCGCTACATCCCTGCGCAGTTCTGTGAACGGGCCGTATGAGTACGGTCCAGTGAAACCGAATATTCCTGGACCCGCTTGCCAATATTTCCGAGAACCTGACAAAACCTGACATTGCAGCCGTTCTTGCGGTGCTAAAGTAGGCGGGAATATGCTGAGGAGTTAACCTGTCTATCTCTAGTTAGTTCAATGATTTAGCCGCATTAGGTGGGCCAGCAGCTAATGGCAGTGCACCGTACCAGCGCTGTTATCCATATGGCAGCATTGACCTGGTGGCGAGCTCTTCCGGCACCCGCCTCCATGCGCGAGCGCAGACGAAGTAAATGTCATAACGGCAAGAAGCGCTAGAATCGCTTTCATATAACCCCCCATGTTTTAACCCCATGGCAGGTAAGCACCTGAACAACTTCCGAGCAAGCACTTCCGAGATAAATCGGAACCGAAGCAAAATCCTCGCACCGTCAAACGTTCCAATATCAGCAGATCGATATGACGGGTGCCCCGTAGGCAGTAATTGCCAAGGAATCGCCGATGCGCTTTTATGTACGGGCGGCGGAATTCTTAAAGGGCACCATGAGCATATCACTCCGCTATTATCTCTTTCCCTCAGACGGCAACCCGCTCCGACTTTCTCATCGACTAGTAGAAGGCCTAATCTCCGGCAGGGACTTCCTACCCGAGTATGCTGGGACGCGGCAGACGGCAGTTACGGCTGTCGTGGCTACTGAAGAGGGCAAGCCAACGCGTCTCGTACGTACAGAAGGGGCCATATGGGAGTTTGACGAGGACGGGGGCATTCGGGAAGGATTACAGCGAGCTCTTGGCCTGGCGATGAGCTCCATTTCGCCTTCGTGGGAGACCGATCAGACAGTTGTGGCACTTCGTCCTAAGCTGGACCAGAAACAGTATGATGCGGAGTTTCGTTGGGAGCCAGGACAGGCCGAAATCGATCTGATGGTTGCGGACATCTGGCCAAAAAAGAAAACGGATCGACTCAAAGTCACTAAGGGCGTCACGAAGCGCAAGCCGCCTCTCACCTATGATGCCCGACACGCAATAAATGAAATTTCGAGCCTGTTCTGGAAAATCTCAAACGCTATTGAGCAGTTGAAGGAGCCAAGCCAGAAGGGCTTTGGCTTTGAAGCACGTGAGCGGTCGCGTTACGACCCAGATTACGCGCCTCTCTATCGTGCCATAGCGGAAATGTCCGAATGGCAACTTGAGGTTCAAAGTCGCAGACGAACCGGCAAGGGTATTTGGTATGCAGTTGTAGAGGTGATGAACTGGCAGGATAATGTCGGCGAGGCTGCGGAGCGTCACTACGAGCGATGTCAAAATCGGAATCAAGCGGTTATCGCCGCAAGACGGCTGCTCGCTCAGCATGCGGAAAAATTCGGTGATTACATCACGGTCGAGGCGGAGCTGATGACCGATCTTGAATGGGAAAAACGAGCCTACCCAGATTGACAGCATGATCTGTCATGGCCGTGACTTTTTGAGCCTGACCCCGGCGCCCTCGCCGTTTTCCTCCACGAACAGTACGCCAGCGCGCTCTAACGCGCCCTTCAACGCATCAACAGTCCTAGCCTGCGCTGCCAACACTCCAGGTTGACCCTCCAGACGCTTGATTGACGGTAGAGAGACTGTTGACGCCTCTGCCAAGTCCTTCTGCTCCCATCTTAGTAGCGCGCGTGCGGCCCGGATTTGTTCGCTCGAAATTGGCATTCTTGGTTAGCCTCGCAGGAACCATATTAATACCTCAGGTATTGACAGTCCCCTGAGTATCGGTTAATACCTCAAGTATCGCATATCGCAACTTGAGGAGCAATACCATGCTGAGCACCAGTGTTCAGGCCGCCGCCGAAGGCTTGCCAGCCCCTAATCTGATTGACAGCATAGCCGCGCTTCAGGCTGGCGAGGCCGCATACGAGGTGCATCCCATTGTCAAGATGTCTCGTTACACCGACGAACAGGAAGAAGCGGCAGTTGCCGAGACATACGGGCCTCCGCTCGAACTTCTGAGCACCTGGGACCGGCCTGCTACCACCAAAGAAGAAGCAATTGCCGCTCTGAGGTGTGCGCTGAGAGAGTGTCCTTCCTGTTCTCTGCTACTCGACAAGATGTTGACCGTCGCCGTCGCGTATTTCGACCAGGAAGGCGGTGCAGCATGATTACCCGCCGCCTTCTCCTTCGCAATACCGTTGCCGCAACGGCAGTGGTTGCGACCGCCGCTGCCCCGGTCGCAGCGGAAACTGCTCAGCAGAACAACCCGGCCATGGATCATTGGGCGGCGTTTATCGCTTCGCTCGGGGAGCGCGCACCGGCAGGAAGCCGCATTCAAATATTCGGTGGCGCAAAGCACGTTCGCGCCGAAATTATGGTGACTTCAATAGAACAGGTCCATCCGAAGGTGGCGATGCCTGTAGAGCGCATCGTCGCCTCCTACCGGCTTCGGCCTGAAGGATGGGTTTCGGAGGATCGGCCATGAACGTCACCCGCCGTTCAACCTTCGCCGGGGCCGCCGCCCTCATCGCCACTGCTGGAGCTGCCAAGGCCGAGCCGGCTATGTCACCAGCCTTCCAGGCCGTGGCCGACGAGTTCACGGCATCGGTTGCCGAGTATCGCGCGATCGATGACTGCATGACGGTTCTTCTCAACTCCTTGCCGGAAGATGTTCTTTTTCCTGTGTGGAGGCCAACGCCTAAAACGCGCCAGGACCCTGCGTGGAGTGGCACCAAGTTCACTGACTCGGATGGGGTGTCGAGTTATTTCAACCGGCTGATATCAAGCCACCAGAACCTTATCGACCAGTTCGGCGGCGAAGCTGACAACGCGCTTGTGAGAGGTCACCGCGCGGAGCAAAATCGCTTGAGAGAATATCGTGACGAAGGCGTTGCGTACCTCCAAGAGAAGTCGGCATCCCGCAAGGCGTCCGGCCTTTACGAACTGGACGAGCGTCAGGAAGCCGCATCCGAGCGCGCCTGCGCCGCGTTCACAGCTCTCTTGGAATACCCGTGCCAGTCGCTCGATGAAGTTCATACAAAGGCCCGTTTGATGCTGTCGGCACCTAGCGCTTACGGCGGCGAGCTCGAAATCAGTGAGGCGCGGACGCTTCTCCGGTCGATACTGGGTGCGGCGTCATGAGCAAATTGCACCCCATGTTTCTGCTAGACGGCAGGATAATGACGCCGACCGGACGAGGTTCGTTTCGCTTTGTGGAAAAAACCAGCCTCGAAGAACTTCTAGTGGCGTACGACCGGGCATATCCTGACTTTACCGACGATCCGCGCGAAGATGTGATTGCGGCCTATCGGGAAGCGGAAACTCATGCCATGGCGAACGTTACATTTGGCATCCAGGCTGTAGACCGTTCGATTGATACCCTCGCCAAGCGTTAGTGATATTCTCTCCCTATGCGGCTGCCGCATCGCCGCAAAGGCCGGCGCGCAGGGCTGTCCCTCAATAGACCCTCTCCAGCGCGCCGGCCACTCTTTCAGCCGTCTTCATCCCGCCAGATGACCTTGCGCACCATTTTGATTTCGGCCAATCGCCTTATGCGGAGCCCTTCCCTCTCCTGAGCAGTCGGACACCAATTCGTCGCGGTGAGATAATCCTTCGACTTACATTTTTGACATCGCATCTGGCACTCTAGGCGACGAGGTGGAATGTCGCCCGCAACCTTAATCAGGTCAGACGGGAGATAGACGCGCGCGTTAGCCGGCACACCGAGCAATACACGCGGATCAGACCTCCGTCGTCATGGGCTTTGGAAAGCGTCGGGCTATCCCCTCGCCTATCTCGATACTGTTCTGGCATGAGAACGAAATAGGAACAAATCCCTTGCATCGGCAAGTGGATTCATGAGAGAAATTGCCTTCATCAAGGAATTTTCACATGACCGAACCGAAGCCGGCGACGGACGGCGAAGCTATGTCCGCATTGGAAATAGCCGCTGATGAAGCCATTGAAGCGTGTGGCGGCGACGCCCGCGCCGCCATCATCGGCCTGTTGGTCGCAAATGACTTTCTGGAGCGCGAGCTTGAGCTGACACGGGTTGCCGTATCGTCCGGCTTCTCGCGCGGCTGGCACCGCCGGAAATCGGAATAAGTGGCTTCGAAATCTTGAGGTGCAAAAAGGCCCACCTCGAAGTGATCGAAGCGGGCCGTTTGCCCATCCACTGCTTTCCGTGGAGCCAGTTAAAACTGCCCGTCGAAAACTCAATGGCTGGCACCTGCTAAACAGTTGACTCGCGAGTTTGTTCCAAGGCAGGCGGCACGAAAAAGACGCAAACAACAGCTCGCCTTCGCGATGGCAGTGAGGGCGGCTTCTTATCTGCCGTGAGTTATGGGGACGCCACCGGCCAGCTGCTTTCCCTGGTAAAGAGCGGGATATGGTGAGGCAGATGAAATTCCCACCCAGACGGGAACGACGAGAAGTCAACCTTGACAATATGCCAGTCCTGGCATATATAGCCACCATCTCAGTTTGGCTGGGATAAGGGAAAAGAGGAGCGTGCACATGAAATTAACTTTTACGGGGAATCCCCCAGGGAGCGAGAATGTCGCGGAAGACGTTTTTTATCGGATCTAGTCTACAAGATATTAGGGAATTCCCGGAAGAAGTAAGGCGCGAAATCGGATTTGCATTACATCTTGCAGAGGGTGGCGACCGGGCCATTAATGCGGTGCCGCTGGCAGGATTTGGGAGCGCGATGGTTCCCGAAGTTATAGTTGATCACGACGGTGACACTTTCAGGGCCGTCTACACTGTGAAATTTAAGGAGGCTGTATATGTCCTGCACGCCTTCAAGAAGAAGTCGAAGAAGGGTCGCGAAACGCCGAAGAAAGAAATCGATTTGGTGAGGCAGCGCCTAAAGGCAGCGGAAACTCACTATGAAGAGCACTTCGGAAAGAACGCAAAGAGGAAAAGAAATGCCAATCTACAGGGGCGATAACGATCAGGTCGTTGAAAGCTCTGGAAATGTTTTTCACGACCTCGGCATTGAGCTCAATGCCGAGGAGGAATTTAAGAATGCAATAGCGAAGGAGATTACGCGACTAATCACCGCCCGCGGCTATACTCAGAAGAAGGTAGCGGAGATGCTTGGCACTGACCAAGCCAAGGTGTCGCAAATCACCCGTGGTCGCCTTTCGGGATTTTCCGCGGAGAGATTAATTCGTTTTCTGCTTTCGCTTGGCATCAATGTCGACGTCCACCTTTCGACAAACCGCGATCGAGAAGGACGTGTCACAGTCCATGCACCCATGGCCGCATGCGGATAGACGACATCTAGGTAAACGTTAAGCCCTGCTTGAGCGGAGTTTTCTTTCCCGAATGCAAAGTTGGCCCGCACCATTCAAAGCGGCGGGCCTTCTTATTGCTTGTATTAGCAACCGCTCGACGCGACTAGGTCAGGCCGGCGGCGGTCCGACCGTCAATAAAAGATTGCCCCGGTCGCTACGCTGGACGCAGCACATGCCCAAAGAATCTGCCTCAATATTCATTGAAATCTTCCTCGAACTGAGGGGCTGCCTCCGCTCGGGCTTGTTCAAGCTCGTCCAAAGTGTGTAGATCGAAAAATTCTGCTGCTGTGTAGACAGATTTACCGGTGAAGGCGTCACCTAATTCACACACGGCAAGCTTTGACAGCCCAGATATCCGCAACCCGCACGCAATGCATTCAAAAGATGCCGGAAGCATTGTCTGCCGCTGAATAACTTCCCCTTCCCTTTCGTCGACTTCGGTTGAAACCGGCCCATTTGGACTACCCTGAAGGAGTGCTGGTGAACGGCAAGACGGGCAATCGACGCGATGGCCGGCATGGCGGGTTGCCCAGGTTGTGGCCTGCGTGAGGGCAATTTGTCTTTCTTCGTCAGACTTATTCGACCAAACTTTTTGGTGAGCCTTTATGTCTTGCTCGACAGCCTTTGCGGCCTCATCTTCCAACACTTCGATCATCGATTGGGCACTGCTTGGGTCGGAAAGAATGTCCTTTAATTCCTTTCCCATCACAGCGAGTAGCATCCTCAGAGCTAGATAAAAGTTGGGCAGCCACTTCGAAGTGCCCAATTCGGAGAAAATTAGTTCTCCGCTGTGCAGCTCGGCATTGCGCCGCTTCAGATGCTGTGTGCAAAAGCCAGCAATTTCGGGAGTCACCTCCGGCACAAGTTCGGTAAGGCGCGCAATCACTTCGTTTGTGGTGATAGAGACGGGCGTAAACTTCTTCGCTGTAGGCTCCTTCCCCAGCGCGTATGCCAGATTTCGCCAATTGTTAGCATCAGCCAATAGAACTGGTGAAATATGCGCCAAGGTGGCCCTTGCGACCAACTCAAGTGCGAATGTGGACCAAAGGCCGAATTGCCAATCCACGGCAGAATGCGATTCCATTCTTTCTATAAAAAGTTGAGACTTGGCAAATAGGGCCTCTTCAGACCAGGGACCGTTGGCCACCCTAACTGTCGTTGTCATAGTGCTGCCTCCGATAAATATATCCTTTCGATAATCCGTTCTCGTCCGGCAAGGGCGCGACTTCTGCCATGCAGCATTAGCCAATTATCAATTATCAATGTATCGCCAGGCTGAAGCAGGAAAATTTCCTTACCATCACCCCATTTCATGTCACCACCAGTCATAAAATCTGTAACCGCACGAGCTGCAGCGTTCATAGGCGTGAGAAAAAGCGAATCCCATCTCAGTCCAAGCGTTGAGCCCGAGGAAAACGCCAACGTCAGCAAACCCGCCTTGCCGTAGCGACTGGAACGCCGAGGCTTGACCAATGCTCGTTGAAGGACTTGCAGGCCTACGGCGTTAACTATAGCGGAGGCCGGAAGTAATCTTGTACCAACATGAGGGGTACCGAGTACACATCGAAGCATCAAGTATCGCGGCGGTTTCGCCCAGTGAGCAAGGTCGGTGTGGAGTGGAAACTCCTCAAGACCGAACATTCCACTGTATTGGCTTTTAGGGGCCTCGCATTCCTTCTTCGGCTTCAGCGTCTGGACCGTGGGAATTCCGCTTCCCGGGAGAAAGGCGTCGAGGTCCAAAACTGTACCAACAAGGCTTGCTACCTCGCGTGTTGCCTGACTGCGCTGCCACTGGGGGATAAACGCATAGCCACCATGCTGTAATTGGCGAGATAACTCGGGACTAAGTCGATTCGGCCTCATGTACGTCCACTCATGCATCAAACGCGTCTGTTGTTGAAACATTCACCACATATTTGTTGCTATTCTGTTGCTATATTCGATTTTCTAATCTCAATTTTTGCAAATTCCCTTTATATTACAACTGGATAATAGACTATCAAAAAGTTCGTATCCAGCCCTTGAACCAGCGCTTGCGCTGGGCGAGCCAGGTGTTGAAATCCTCCGGCCCGTCTTCGCGCGTCGGGCATGACAGGGTGTCGGCCCGGTAACCGAAGCGCGCCAGCCGCAGGCCAAGATCGGCATCCTCGGTTACGTTGTAGGGGTCCCAGCCACCCACTTCTTCCAAAGCCGAGCGGCGGAAATGGTTGGAGGTGCCGCCGAGCGGCAGCACCAGCCGGTGCGCGGCCAGCCATGGCAGGAGCCGCCGGAAAAGGCCGGCATATTCGAAGCCGAACATATTCGAGATGAGGCTTGCCCGGCGGTTCGAAATCTCGAGCGGCGCCTGAAGGCAGCCAAGTTCCGCATCTGCGGCTTCGAACCTTTGCCAGGCCTCCACCAGTTGCATTGGGTGCGGCCTGTCTTCGGCATCGTAGAGCACCACGAACTCCCCGCTCGTCAGCGGCAATGCATAGGCAAGCGCCTTCGGCTTGGTACGCGGCAGCGACGCCGGCACCGACACCACTTCGACATAGCTGCGCAGCGGGTGCGCCCGGATTGCCTGGACCGTCTCCTTGTCATCCTCTTCGCAAACCAGCTTGATCTCCAGCTTGCTGCGCGGCCATTGCAGCTTGCTCAGCCCGACCAGAAGCTGCGGCACGACTTCCGCTTCCCGGTGGAGCGCGACCAGCACCGAATAGACCGGCATCTCAGGCGACAGCGCCGCCGATGGCCTCTGCGGCGGCCGCTTCTCAAACCAGAAGGCGGCGGCAATGCGCAGCGCCACGCAGGCCAGGAAAAATACCGAGAACAGGACATGCAGCAGGACGAAAAAAGCCGTCGATCTCAAAAGCAGCGCGGTCGGCACGGTGACCGCGAAGGCCCCGAGGAAGAAAGCCTGCCAGGCGCTCAGGACATTGCGGGCAGAGCAATCGGGTCGCTGCTCGTAGAGACCGTTCAGGGCGCGTTCGGTCAGTGTCTTTCGCGACCGCCGCAACACCGCCTGCCGCAGAACCGCAGGCGCCACGATTCTCGCACGCCGGGAGAGCTCGCTGCCTTGGAAACGGCGCAGGCGTTTCCAGCCGGCCAGATCCGGCGCAATGAGAAAGACGATGCGACCGAAACCATCCTCGATCCGCGCCGCGCCCTTTGCCGGCTTCTGCCGCAGCATCGTCAGCGCCTGCTCTTCCCGCAGCATCAGGCTGTGCGGGTTGATCCTCGTCTCGAACCTCATCCCAAGCTCGTCGGCGATGGCGCGATAGAAGGCGATTTCCGTGACGAGGCCGGACACAAGAAGTTCGGCCTGGAAAGTCGTGCCATTGATACCCGCGCGCGAGGCGATGACGACGCTATCGTCGAAGGAAATGCCCAGCCGATCGAGCACAGGCCGCCATTCCGCCACCTCTGGCAGCACGAGAACCGCAAAAAGACTTATGCTGCCGTTCGCAGCCTCAATTTCGGCATGGAATTCGTCAGGCCGTTCGGCCTCATGAAAAGAAAAACCGCGGACGCGCTCGGATTCTAGCGCAGCCATCGAACACCGGTCCGGATTTGCCGATCGCCCGCGCCGAATTCACAACGCGCACACAAATCCGGCGGCCTGCTCAATGCAGGTGCCCCATGCCCTCCACCGCAGTAACCCCGCGTCGGCACAAAATGCGCCATCGCAACACCCCCATGTTGCAATCCCCGCGTGCATTAATGCACATCCTGACGCCTGCTGCCATGGTAAAAAAGCAAGTGCTAATTTATCAGCCGGCCAAACGAGATGAGGCCTTTCGACAATGTTTTTGCCTGCCGGCCACGGGAAGGCTAAAGGTCTATGCACTTGTTCGCATTGCCAGGCGTTTCATGAAAGCACGTTCGATCCTGATTGCCGTTTGTTGCGCGCTGACAGCGCTGAGCGCACCGGCGCGTGCGGCAGGACCTGATGTTCCGGTTTTCTGGGACACCAAGGAGCGCTTGCCCAAGCCGGACCTTTCGACGCTTGAGAGACTGCGCTTCCTGACCACCACCGATTTTCCGCCGTTCAATTTCCTCGATGGAAACGGGCGGCTATCGGGCTTTCATGTCGACCTTGCCCGCGCGATCTGCGCCGAACTCGATATCGCGGCGAAGTGCCAGATCCAGGCCCTGCCATGGGGCGAGCTCGACGCGGCTTTGCAGAAGGGCGACGGTGAAGCAATCATCGCCGGTGTTGCGGTGACGCAGGAAAACCGCGCGAAATATGCTTTCTCGCGGCCTTACCTGCAATTTCCGGCGCGTTTCATCATGCCGAGATCGTCCGCCGTCGCCGAGCCGATCTATGCCAAGCTGGAAGGCAAGCGCATCGGCGTTCTCGCCGGCTCGGCGCATGAACGCCTGCTGCGCAGCTATTTCCCGGACGTGAAGGCGGTGACCTATGCCAAGCAGGAATGGCTGTTCGACGATCTGAAGGCCAACAAGCTCGACGGCGCTTTCGGCGACGGCATGCGCTTCGGCTTCTGGCTGGGCGGATCGGAAGCCGCCGGCTGCTGCCGCTTCGCCGGAGGCCCTTATCTCGCCCCTGAATATCTCGGCACCGGGCTTTCAATCGCCACCAAGGCCGACAATCCGCAACTGGCGGATGCCCTGAACTATGCGCTGCACGAAATATCGGTGAAGGGCACCTTCGCCGAATTGTATCTGCGCTATTTTCCGGTTGGCTTTTACTGAGTCAGCGCCCTGCCCTGAACGGCAACGCCAGCAGCCAGCCAAGCCGCGACGGTCTTTCATCGCGCCACTCCTCGAGGCCGATCGCCATGCCGTCATGGCCGCGTTTCGGCTGGCCGACGTAAGTCCTGAAAAGCCGATCCCAGAACGAGAAGTTGAAGCCGTAGTTGGAGTCGGTCTCAGGCCGGTCTGTTGAATGATGAACGCGGTGCATGTCCGGCGTGACGATCACCTTGCGCAGCCAGCGATCGACCGAGGGTGAAATCCGAACGTTCGAGTGGCTGAACATCGCAGAGCCGTTGAGTACGATCTCGAACACCAGCACAGACAACACCGGCGCGCCAAGCGCTATCACCACACCTGCCTTCCAAACCATGGACAGCATTATCTCCAGGGGGTGAAAGC
The DNA here is from genome assembly GCF_900116595.1 of Mesorhizobium sp. YR577. NCBI lineage: Bacteria > Pseudomonadati > Pseudomonadota > Alphaproteobacteria > Hyphomicrobiales > Phyllobacteriaceae > Mesorhizobium > Mesorhizobium sp. YR577. The sequence goes on from NZ_FPBI01000025.1 coordinate 49,350, forward strand.
GCAGGCCGGTGGTGACGTCAAAGCCCGTATCGGCATGGTGGACGCGGTGGATGCGCCACAGAACCGGCAGTTTGTGGCTGGCGACATGCTCCAGCCAGACTGCAAAATCGAGCGCGACGAAGGCGATGATGCCGCCGAGCACGCCGTCGAGGCCGGCAGCGCGCGAAAGCCCCCAGCCTTTCATCTCGGTAAAGGCTGCCGCACCGACAGCTGCAGCCGGAAAGACCACACGCAATATCAGCGACGAGATGACCAGCATCGACAGATTGGCGAACCAGCGGCGCGATTTCAGCGCCCCGGCCATTTCCTGACGTTCCAGCCGCGGCGACCACAGTTCGAACAGCGCCATGGCGAGGAAGATCACCAGGAAGGCGGCCGTGCGGACGAAGGCCTCGGACCCTGCGGCATCGCCCATCACATGCTGCCGGTCACGTCAGCATGCGGTGGCGTGCCTTGGTCGCCCATTCGATCGCCGAAATCATCTTTTCCTCGACGCTGAGATGACGCCGCAGAAGCTGCAGCACGCGCACCTCCTCCAGCCGCATTTCGAGATCGACGGCGGCGACTTCGAGCGCGGCGGCGTAGGCCGTGTCGTGGAGGCGCTTTGGTATGGCCTTGGCGGCGGCCGCAAGAACGCCGTCGAGACCTTCCTGCTCGTGCAGCAGCTTCTGGCAGTCCTGCCCGATGCGGACGAGTTTCTGGTCGTTGAACCCTTCGAACACCGGCCAGGAGCGAACCACGTCGCCGATGCGCGCAAGTTCGAGATCGGTCATGTCGCGATCGGAAGCGGAGGTAACAACCATCAGGTAGATCAGGGCTTCATGGGCGGTGGGGCCGGGCATTTGCTGTCCTTGGGTTGCAATGGGCTTCGAAGTTAGGAAGGCGCCACCCATACCGCAAGGAAAAACGCCCGCAATCGTTGACGCTTCTTGCCGCGCGCCTTAGAGCAGGCATCGCCGGACTGTGCCGGCAAATTATGCAGGAATGGCGACATGACGGGATCAAACATCATCGATCTCAACCCCGAACTTCTGGCGGCCGCGACGGAAAGCAAAGCCTGGCCGTTCGAGGAGGCGCGCAAAATCGTCGCGCGCTATAAAGGTCGCGATTTTCCCGAGACCGTCCTGTTCGAGACCGGCTACGGCCCGTCCGGCCTGCCGCATATCGGCACCTTCGGCGAAGTGGCGCGCACCACCATGGTGCGCCACGCCTTCCGCGTGCTGACGCAGGACAAGGTCAAGACCAGGCTGCTGTGCTTTTCCGACGACATGGACGGCATGCGCAAGATCCCCGAGAACGTACCGGACCGCGCCGCGCTTGAGCCCTATCTGCACATGCCGCTGACCGCCGTGCCAAATCCGTTCGGCGGCGACTATGCCAGCTTCGGCGACCACAACAACGCGATGCTGCGCCGTTTCCTCGACACCTTCGGTTTCGACTACGAATTCGCCAGCGCCACCGAATATTACAAGGCCGGCCGCTTCGACGAGGTGCTGCTGCGCGCCGCCGCCAAGTATGACGACATCATGAAGGTGATGCTGCCGACGCTGGGCGAAGAGCGCCAGGCAACCTACAGCCCGTTCCTGCCGATCTCGCCCAAGAGCGGCCGCGTGCTCTACGTGCCGATGAAGAATGTCGACGCCAAGGCCGGCACCATCACCTTCGACGACGAGGACGGCCAGGAAACCACCCTGCCGGTGACCGGCGGGCGCGTGAAGCTTCAGTGGAAGCCGGATTTCGGCATGCGCTGGGCCGCCCTCAATGTCGATTTCGAGATGTTCGGCAAGGACCACCAGACCAACCAGACCATCTACGACCGCATCTGCGTCATCCTTGGCGGCCGCGCGCCGGAGCATTTCGTCTACGAGCTGTTCCTCGACGAGAACGGCCAGAAGATCTCGAAGTCGAAGGGCAACGGCCTGACCATCGACGAATGGCTGACCTATGCGCCGACCGAGAGCCTCGGCCTCTACATGTTCCAGCGCCCGCGCCAGGCCAAGAAGCTGTATTTCGACGTCATTCCCAAGGCGGTGGACGAATACTACGCCTTCCTTTCCGCCTACCCCAAGCAGGAGTGGAAGGAGCGGCTGGGCAATCCGGTCTGGCACATGCATGACGGCAACCCGCCGGCGATCGACATGCCGGTGACGTTTGCGCTGCTGCTCAATCTGGTGAGTGCTTCGAACGCCGACAGCAAGGATGTGCTGTGGGGCTTCATCTCGCGCCACGCCAAGGATGTCACGCCGAAGTCGCATCCCGAGCTCGACCGGCTGGCGGCCTATGCGGTGCGCTATTTCGACGATTTCGTGAAGCCGACGAAGTCCTTCCGGAGCCCGGACGAGGTCGAGAACGCAGCGCTTCAGGCGCTGTCGGACGCGCTCGGCCAGTTGCCGGCGGATGCAAGCAGCGAGGCGATCCAGAACGCATCGCTCAATGTCGCCCGCAAGATCGAGCGCTATCAGGATCATTCCAAGCAGAGCCCGGAAGGCGGGCCCGGCGTTTCGGTCGCCTTCTTCCAGATGATCTATCAGGTGCTGATCGGCCAGGAACGCGGCCCGCGCTTCGGCTCGTTTGCCGCGCTCTACGGCATTGCCGAGACGCGCGCGCTCATTGCAAAGGCGCTTGCTGGCCAGTTGGCGGCGTAGGCGCAGGCGGGAAAGCGCCAGGAGCCACTGGAACAGTTTCCTGTGGCTCGACCGGGATAACCGGTGACTCATCCGGCGGCGGAAGCGGCGCGGGCAAGGCGCTTGTGGTCGAGGGCGAAAGCGTCACGCTGACGCGCGCCGGCGGCGGACCGAATATGCCCTTCTTGTCCGACTGGGCCTTTTCGCCGGCCTCCGCATAGGGGCCGCCGGTGGCGGCGCGCGCCCAGCCATTGGCCACCAGCCAGGCGCCGACATCCTCCTTGCCAACGCGGCAATCGGCGGAAATGACGGCGCGGTCGGGCTCGGGCGGAACCGTGCAGGTGACAGCGCGGCCGCGCAGCCAGGAACGGAACGCCGTGCGCGCCCGCGCGCCGCATGGCCACGACGTGCCCTCGAAGCTGCACTCGTCGCTCGCCGGCACGGGTTCGATGCCGGCAATGGCTATCGAATAGCCCTTGGCCTCGATCTGCCCGGCCGAACTCGCCACCGGCTGGTAAAGCGGCGTGCCCTTCCAGTCTTCGGGGGCTACCGGCTTCGGCGGCTTGGGCGGCAGTGCGAGGCCGAGCTGGCTCAGCGGCTCGCGCGGCGCGATGCGCTCCAGCTCGCCGGATTTGGTCGATGGCGCGGCGTTGTTTTCCGGCGCAGGCGTCGGGGATTCCGGAGCGACCGGCAAGACGCTGTCGTCGGCCGGTGAGCTCTGCTGCGTGTCGTCGGAGGGGGAGGAATCCTCATCCATCGGCGGGAGATCGGTTTCGTCGGGCACTTCGATCTTCGACGGATCGTAGGCTGCATCATTCGCCGTGATCGCGTGCCCGCCGGCAACGATGGCGAAGCTCAGGCCGAAAAGTGCAGCCACCGTCAGCGCGAATATGCCGGGACGCATCAGGCGGCGCCTACTGGCTTGCCCAGACGATGCGGGCGAGCCAATCGACATCGCCCATCGCTATGTTGCGGACCGGGTGTTCGGGGTTGATCGACAAAAGCTCGATTTCCTGCGCGCTGCGGCGTACCAGAACCTTGGCCATGACCTCGCCGGACTGCGTCTTGACGACCACGCGGTCGCCCTTGCGCACCGTCGCGCCCGGCTCGACGATCAGCACGTCGCCATTGCGGTAGAGCGGCAGCATGGAATCGCCCTGCACCTGCAGCGCGTAGGAGTTCTCGGTCGACTGCGCCGGCAGTTCGATCAGGTCCCAGCCCTGCCCGGCCGGAAAGCCGGCATCGTCGAAGAAGCCGCCAGCACCGGCCTGCGCAAAACCAAGCAGCGGCACCGAGGATTTCTGCACCGGTAGCGGCCGGTCATCCTTGGATCGTCCCTCGACGAGCCCGAGAAACTCGTCCAGCGAGGAATTCGTCGCCTCGATGATTTTTGCCAGCGACTCGGTCGAAGGCCAGCGCGGACGACCGTCGGCGGAAGCACGCTTCGACTTGTTGAAGGCAGTGGAATCGAGCCCTGCCCGCTTCGCCAGCCCGGAAGCCGAGAGCGAGTATCGTTCGGCCAGCGCATCGATGGCGGCCCAGACCCGGTCGTGCGAAAGCATCGTCATGGTCCCGAAACAGGAAAAAATACCTCTATGTTCTAGCGCGGGTGCGAGAGGTTGTCCAGACGATCGATGCTCGAAGCAAGCCTATTATCTCGGACGAAATTCGCTTTGCCCCAATTATCCCAACCATGATACTTTTACGCCTATGAAGAACACTCACCGCCCCGCGTCTCAACAGCTCCAACCCGGTAAGCTGACCCGCTTGCGGGGGGAAAAAATCAGCGCAGTCGAGGGCTTGGCGCTGTCGTCGCGTATGAGTGGAATCCTGGCACATGCGGAGCGCAATGGTCTGAGCGGCGAAGAAAGCCGCGCCCTCATCCGGGCCGCATTCACCAGCAAAAAAACTGGCTGAGCGTGAGTTATACGGCAGAGCACGACCCGCTTTGCTATCCGGGTACAACCGTTCTCAAGAACAAGCTCGATATTCGAAGCCAGTCAGATTTGGACGAGTACGAACTCGCCGTGTTCCTGACGCGCGCCGATGAGGACTGGCCGACGGGACAACTCGATTACGAACACTACAAGGCCCTGCATCATCACCTTTTTCAGGATGTCTATGAATGGGCGGGCAAGCGACGCACGATTCGCATAGGCAAAAACGGCAACTGGTTTTGCTATCCGGACTATATCGACCAGGAGATGGATCGCGTTTTTGGAGTTCTATCGGACAAGAACCACCTGATCGGCCTATCTGTCGATGAATTTGCCAAAGCGGCTGCGCATGTCCTGGCCGAAATCAATGCAGTGCACCCTTTCCGCGAAGGCAACGGCCGCACTCAACTGGCGCTTCTGTCAATTCTCGCCGAGCATGCGGGCTTCCCCTTCGATGACGACAAGCTTGACCGCGACCGCGTGATCCAGGCGATGGTCGACAGTTTTTCGGGAAACGAAGCGCCGCTATCCGATCTGATCCGAGATATCGTATCGCCCTGAAGGGCGCTCCCTCAGCCCTTCTTCGCCAGCGAGCGCAGGCCGTCGTGGGATTGCATGAAGATGCGCTCGGCTTCGTTCGGCGCGCGGGCTTTCGCCTCGCTGCCGAGTGCTGCGATCACTTCGTCGATTTCGAGGAAGCGGCGGTTGCGGGCGTCGTAGACGCCGGCGGTCGTCAGCACCAGCGCTGCGGTGACGCCATTGTCGAGGATGAATTCATGACGGCCTATGACCTGGGTTCCCTCCCAGGTCTCGACCGTGGAAACGACATCGAACTGCCGCCACAGCCTGATTTCGCGCACGAAGACGGACTGGAGCCCGCCCATCATCGGCGCCCAGCTATTCCTGCGCGCCAACCCGATCAGGCCTGCGCGCAGAAAGATATCGATGCGGCCAAGATCGGCCAGCATCATGTAGCGGGCATTGTTCAGGTGCATGTTGGTGTCGATGTCGGTGGGCAGGCAGCGAAAGCTCAGCCTGCTTTCATTGCCCATGCGATAGATGCCGCGGCGACGCGCCGTCACCGCGGTCTTTAGAAGCCGTGCCCAGACATACATGCTTTTCGCTGAAAGCGGCCGTCAGGCCGCCTTCTTCGCCTCCGCCTTGGCATAAGGATCGAAGCGCTCATAGAACGTCTCGCCCTTCTCGGCCATGTCATGCAGCAGCTTGGGCGCCTTGAACTCGACGCCATATTTCTTCTGCAGCGACTTCGCGAGCTTGACGAACTTTTGGGCGCCAATGCCATCGATATAGGACAGCGTACCGCCGGTATAAGGCGCGAAACCGAAGGCGAGGATCGAGCCGACATCGGCCTCGCGCGGGTCGGTGACGATGCCCTCTTCCATGACGCGCGCCGCCTCCAGCGCAATCACGACGAGGAAGCGCTGCTTCAGCTCCTCGAAGTCGATCTTGTCGGGGTTGCGCTGCTTGTAGAGGTCCTTCAGGCCCGGCCACAGCTTCTTCTTGGCGGGCTTTGCCGGATAATCGTAAAAGCCCTTGCCGTTCTTGCGGCCGAAGCGGCCATGGTCGTCGACCATGGTGTTGATGAGCTTCATCTGCTCGGGATCGACGGCCTTCTCACCGAGATCGCGAATGGTCTGCTTCATGATCTTCTGGGCGAGGTCGACTGCCGTCTCGTCGGTCAGCGCCAGCGGCCCGACCGGCATGCCGGCAGCGCGCGCGGCATTCTCGATCATCGGTGCCGGCACGCCCTCGATCAGCATCTTGAAGGCTTCCGACATGTAGCGCAGCACGCAGCGATTGACGTAGAAGCCGCGCGTGTCGTTGACGACGATCGGCGTCTTCTTGATGGCGCGGACATAGTCGATCGCGACCGCCAGCGCCTTGTCGCCGGTCTTCTTGCCCAGGATGATCTCGACCAGCAGCATCTTGTCGACAGGCGAGAAGAAGTGGACGCCGATGAAATTCTTCGGCCGCTTCGAATTCTGCGCCAGCGACGTGATCGGAATGGTCGAGGTGTTGGAAGCGAACACCGCCGAAGGCTTCAGCACGGCTTCGGCCTTTTCGGTCGCGCCCTTCTTGACCTCGGAATCCTCGAACACCGCCTCGACGACGAGATCGCAGCCGTCGAGATCAGCATAGTCGGCCGTCGGCGTGATGAGCGACAGCAGTCTGTCCTTGTCTTCCGCCTTGGCACGGCCCTTCTTGACCTGATCGGAAATCAGGCTTTCGGAATGGGCCTTGCCCTTGGCAGCTGACTCCATGTCGCGGTCGAGCAGCACCACCGGAATACCGGCCTTGGCGGTGACATAGGCGATGCCAGCACCCATGAAGCCGGCGCCGAGCACGCCGATCTTCTTGAACTTGGTCGGCGCCACGCCCTCGGGGCGCCGCGCGCCCTTGTTGAGTTCCTGCAGCGACACGAACAGCGAGCGGATCATCATCGCCGCTTCCGTTGTCTGCATGATCTGCGTGAAATAGCGCTGCTCGATCCTGAGGCCGGTGTCGAACGGCACCAACAGGCCTTCATAGACGCATTTCAGGATCGCGCTGGCAGCCGGATAGTTGCCGTATGTCTCGCGGCGCAGGATGGCGATTGCCGGTGGCCAGAGATTGGCTCCCGCCGCCGAATAGACCGGGCCGCCCGGCAGCTTGAAGCCCTTTTCATCCCATGGCTGGACCGGCTTCAGGCCGTTCTTGATCATCGCCTTGGCGGTTTCGATCAGTTTTGACGGCTCGGCGATCTCGTGGATAAGGCCCATGCCCTTGGCCTTCTGCGGCGAAAGGTTCTGGCCGGACGTCAGCATCTGGAGAGCCGACTGCGGATCGGCCAGGCGCGGCACGCGCTGGGTGCCGCCGGCGCCGGGGAAGATGCCGACCTTCACCTCGGGCAGCGCCATCTTCACCTTGTCGGAATCGGCGGCAACGCGGCCATGGCAGGACAGCGACATTTCGAATGCGCCGCCCATGCAGGTGCCATTGATGGCCGAGACCCACGGCTTGCCGGAGGTTTCCAGCTTGCGGAACAGCGCGCCCATCCGGCCGGCAGTGTCGAACAGAAGTTTTACCGCCTTGTCGTGGTCCTTGGCCTCTTCCTCATGGAACAGCGTCAGCATGCGCTTCAGCATGGTCAGGTCGGCGCCGCCGGAGAACGAGTCCTTACCGGAGGTGATGACCGCGCCCTTGATCGCCGCATCGCCTGCGACCTGGTCGACGATCTTGTCGAGTTCGTTCATCACCTCTTCGGTGAAGACGTTCATCGATTTTTCCGGCATGTCCCAGGTGACGAGTGCGATGCCGTCAGCGTCGGTTTCGACCGTGAAATTTGTGTAGTCAGCCATTGGAGAAGTTCCTCCTTGAAATCTGTTGCGTCAGCGGAATGTCGCGACGGTGAAACTGCGGGCCTCTCCCCGTCACTATACGGGGAGAGGATGCCGGCAGGCAGGTGAGGGGCGGAGCTAACTTTGCCTAGTCAGGCGCTGCCCCTCATCCGGCCCTTCGGGCCACCTTCTCCCCGCAAGCGGGGAGAAGGAAGAGGCGCTACACCCGTTCGATAATCGTGGCGGTGCCCATGCCGGCGCCGATGCACAGCGTCACCAGCGCGGTGTTGAGGTCACGCCGCTCCAGCTCGTCGAGCACCGTGCCGAAGATCATGGCGCCGGTGGCGCCCAGCGGGTGGCCCATGGCGATCGCGCCGCCATTGACGTTGATCTTGTCGTGCGGAATGTCGAAAGCCTGCATGTAGCGCAGCACCACCGAGGCGAAGGCTTCGTTGAGTTCGAACAGGTCGATGTCCGAGATCTTCATCTTGGCGCGCTTCAACAGCTTTTCCGTCACGTCGACCGGGCCGGTCAGCATCAGCACCGGCTCCGAGCCGATGTTGGAGAAGGCGCGGATGCGCGCGCGCGGCTTGATGCCGAGCGACTTGCCGGCCTTCTTGGAGCCGAGCAGCACGGCGGCCGCGCCATCGACGATCCCGGACGAATTGCCGGCATGGTGGACGTGGTTGACCTCCTCCACCTCCGGGTGCTTCTGCACCGCGACGGCGTCGAAGCCGCCCATTTCGCCGGGCATGACGAAGGACGGGTTGAGCGAGGCCAGTGACTGCATGTCGGTGGACGGACGCATATGCTCGTCACGGTCGAGGATGGTCAGGCCGTTCTGGTCCTTCACCGGAATGACCGACTTCTTGAACCAGCCCTTTTCCCAGGCGTGTGCTGCGCGCTTCTGGCTCTCGACGGCATAAGCATCGACGTCGTCACGCGAAAAACCGTATTTCGTGGCAATCAGATCAGCCGAGATGCCTTGCGGCACGAACCAGCCCGGAAAACCGACCGAGGGGTCCATGAACCAGGCGCCGCCAGACATGCCCATGCCGACGCGCGACATCGATTCCACGCCGCCGGCAATGACGATGTCGTCCGACCCTTGAGCGATCTTGGCAGCGCCGAAATTGATGGCATCAAGGCCAGAGGCGCAGAAGCGCGAAATCTGCATGCCGGGCGCCTTGGTATCGTAGCCGGCCTCGAAGGCGGCAGCGCGCGGAATGACCGAGCCCGCCTCGCCGACCGGGTCGACGCAGCCGAAGATGATGTCGTCGACCGTGCCGGTGTCGAGATCGTTGCGGTCACGCAGCGCCTCCAGCACTTTCGCGCCGAGCCTTACCGCCGGCACCTCATGCAGCGAGCCGTCCTTCTTGCCGCGTCCGCGCGGTGTGCGCACGGCGTCATAGACATAAGCGTCAGCCATCTTTTTTCTCCCAGTGTTTCAGGATCAGCGCGTCACAGGCTGCGCGCGATCAACAGTTTCATGATTTCGTTGGTGCCGCCATAGATGCGCTGCACGCGGGCGTCGCGGTACATGCGGGCGATCGGATATTCGTTCATGTAGCCATAGCCGCCATGCAGTTGCAGGCATTCGTCGACGACCTTGCCCTGCAGGTCCGACAGCCAGTATTTCGCCATGGATGCCGTTACCGGATCGAGCCCGCCATTAATGTGACGCTCGACGCAATTGTTGTAGAAGACACGGCCGATGGTGACTTCAGTCTTCAGCTCGGCAAGCTTGAACTGGGTGTTCTGGAAGTCGAGGATCGTCTTGCCGAAGGCCTTGCGCTCCTTGACGTAGTCGATGGTCAGCGCCAGCGCCCGCTCGGCCATGGAAATCGCCGTCGTGCCGATCTGCAGGCGTTCCTGCGGCAATTGCTGCATGAGCTGGACAAAGCCCTGCCCTTCCTCGTGACCCAGGAGGTTCGCAGTCGGCACGCGGACGTCGTTGAAGAACAGTTCCGACGTGTCGTTCGATTTCAGGCCGATCTTGTCGAGGTTGCGGCCGCGCTCGAAACCCTCGACCTCGTCGGTCTCGACCACGATCAGCGACGTGCCCTTGGCGCCCTTGGCCGGGTCGGTCTTGGTGACGACGATGATCAGATTGGCAAGCTGGCCGTTGGTGATGAAGGTCTTCGAACCATTGATGCGGTACTGGTTGCCATCCTTCTCGGCGCGCGTCTTGACGCCCTGGAGGTCGGAGCCCGCGCCGGGCTCCGTCATGGCGATGGCGCCGATCAGCTCGCCGCTCGCCATCTTCGGCAGCCATTTTTTCTTTTGCTCTTCCGAGCCGTAGTGGAGGATGTAGGGCGCGACGATCGAGTTATGCAGCGCAATGCCGAAGCCGTCGACGCCGACATGGCTGATCGCCTCGATGATAGCGCTCTCATGGGCGAACGTGCCGCCCGAGCCGCCATATTCCTCAGGCATGGAAGCGCAGAGCAGACCGTTCTCGCCGGCCTTCTGCCAGCTTTCACGGTCGAAAATCTCGGCCTTCTCGAATTCATCGTAGCGCGGCGCGATCTCGGCCTCGAGAAACTTCGACGCCATATCGTAGAGCATGGCGACGTCTTCGCCAGCCCATTCGGGCTTCGGCAGGCCAAGCACTTCTGCGGGATTGGTGGTCATGGGTTCACTCCATCCGCGGCGCCAACGTCCCCCTCCCCCCTGAGGGGAGGGTGGCCGCGAAGCGGTCGGGAGGGGTCGCCGACGAGATACTCGGCCTTTTCCTTCACCGCCTGCGCTACGTGCCAGGCACTGTTCATAACATCCGGCTCATCCATCCTGAGAGTCGTGTAGCCAAGAGATTTCAAATATGCATCGCGATTTGCATCGTGGCGCTTGCCGTTTTCGGTCTCATGGAGATCACCGTCGACCTCGACAATCAATCGGACCGACGGGCAAAGAAAATCGACGATATATGGCCCGATCGGCGCTTGGCGCCTGAACTTGAGGTCATGTGCTCGCAACTCGCGCAGTTCGTACCAGAGCAGCGATTCCGCTTTCGTCCCGTGGAGACGAAGCGAGCGCGCCTTTTGCCGCATTTCGAAACTGACACGGGTTCGGGGCACTTTACCAATTCTCCCAACGTGCATTTTCAGACTTGAGGTCGGCGCATGGCCGCGCTGACCCCTCCCGACCGCTTCGCGGCCACCCTCCCCTCAAGGGGGAGGGGAACGCCGAGCACCCTAAAACGCTTCCGCGTCCAGCGCCATCATCGTGTCGGCACCGGTGGAGATGCGGGCGAGGTGTGCCGCCGTCTCGGGCATCACCCGCTCCATGAAATAGCGGCCGGTGACCAGCTTGTTTTCATAGAAAGCGGCAGAGCCGTTGCCGAGCTTGCCCTGCGCGGTCTTGGCCATGCGCGCCCACATGTAGCCGAGCGCGACGAGGCCGAAGAGGTGCAGGTAGTCGGTCGAGGCAGCACCGGCATTGTCGGGCTTCTGCATCGCATTCTGCATCAGCCACATGGTGGCGGCCTGGAGATCGTTGAGGCCCTTCTTCAGCGCCTTGGTGAAAGGCGCCATCTTCTCGTCGGCGCGGTTTTCCTCGCAGAATTCGCCGACTTCCTTGAAGAAGGCCTGCACGGCGCGGCCGCCATTCATCGCAAGCTTGCGGCCGACGAGGTCGAGTGCCTGGATGCCGTTGGCGCCTTCATAGATCATGGCGATGCGGGCATCGCGCACGAACTGGCTCATGCCGTGTTCTTCGATATAGCCATGGCCGCCGAAAACCTGCTGCGCCATGACGGCGTGGTCGAAACCCTTATCGGTCAGCACGCCCTTCACGATCGGGGTCATCAGGCCCATATGGTCGTCCGCCGTCTGGCGCTCGCCATCGTCGCCCGAACCATGGGCGACATCCGACTTCAGCGCGGTCCACAAAACCAGCGCGCGGCCGGCTTCGTTGAAGGACTTCATGGTCATCAGGTTGCGGCGGATGTCGGGGTGGACGATGATCGGATCGGCCTTCTTGTCCGGCGCCTTGGGGCCTGACAGCGAGCGGCCTTGGATGCGCTCCTTGGCGTAGGTCACCGCGTTCTGGTAGGCAACTTCCGACATCGCCAGCCCCTGCAGACCGACGCCGAGACGGGCTTCGTTCATCATCGTGAACATGGCCTTGAGGCCGCCATTCTCGGCACCCAGCAGCTTGCCGGTCGCCTCGTCGTAATTCATGACGCAGGTGGCGTTGCCGTGAATGCCCATCTTCTCTTCGATGGAGCCACAGGAAACGCCGTTGCGCTCGCCGGGGTTGCCGTCTGCATCGAGATGGAATTTTGGCACGATGAACAGCGAAATGCCCTTCACGCCTTCTGGCGCACCTTCGATGCGGGCCAGCACCAGATGGACGATGTTGTCGGCCATGTCGTGCTCGCCGGCCGAGATGAAGATCTTCTGGCCGGAAATCTTGTAGGTGCCGTCGCCATTGGGCACTGCCTTGGTGCGCAGCAGGCCGAGATCGGTGCCGCAATGCGGCTCGGTCAGGTTCATGGTGCCGGTCCAGGTGCCCTCGACCAGCTTCGGCAGCCAGGTGTTCTTCTGCTCTTCTGTACCGTGGACGAGGATGGCAGCCATCGCGCCCTGGGTCAGGCCGGGATACATCATCAGCGCCATATTGGCCGAGACCATGTATTCGGCGACCGCCGTGTGCAGCGAGTAAGGCAGGCCCTGGCCACCATATTCGGCCGGCACCGCAAGACCCATCCAGCCGCCTTCGCGATACTGGTCGTAGGCTTCCTTGAAGCCCGTAGGCGTCGTCACCGAGCCGTCGTCATGGCGCACGCAACCTTCGAGGTCACCGGTGCGGTTGGTCGGCTGGAGCACGTTTTCGGAAAGCTTCGCGCCTTCGGCCAGGATGGCTTCCAGCACATCGGGCGTGGCGTCGGAAAATCCGGGAAGATTGCTGTAGCGCTCGTAGCCAAGCACCTCATTCAGCACGAAAAGCGTATCCTCGACCGGGGCCCGGTATGTCGGCATCTTAAATCCTCCGCCACAATACTATGCGGCTCCCGACGCGCGTAATCCAAGCGTCGAGTCCGCTTTCCAGATGGCCATAGCAATAATTGACGTTTGCGTAAACGTCAATTTTTTCATGGTTGTGAATTTTCTGAAGGAGGACGGCGGCAAGAGACCGCAAAGCTAGCCGCAAGTCCACGTCGACAATATGAAAAAAGCCACACAATGTCGTCGGACATTGTGTGGCTCAGTTTTCGAAATGCCCGAGGCCGAAAAGGCCTTCAGGCATCAGCACCGGCTCAGCCGTTCGCGGCAACCGGCAGCGGACGGTCGGCAAGCATGCCGCGCACCGCCGACATGGCATTGCTGAGTTCGCCGATGGCGTCCTCGATCGCCTCGCGCTGCTTGTGCAGACGCGAAAGCTGCTTTTCCGACTTGTCGAGAGCGAGCTTGAGCTGCTTGGCGTTGGTGCCCTTGGGATCGTAGAGATCCATCATCTGCTTGACGTCGCGCAGCGAGAAGCCAACCTTCCTGCCGAGCAGGATCAGCTTCAGCCTTGCCTCTTCGCGATGGGTGTAAAGACGCGTGCTGCCTTCCCGCTTCGGGTTCAGCAGGCCCTTGTCTTCATAGAAACGAAGCGTGCGAAGGGTCACGCCGTATTTCTTGGCTATTTCGCCGATGCGGGAAAGATCGGTTTCCGCCGCGTCGGTAACAGTTTCAGTCATGGCCGCCGTGTTGCCGGCCTGCATAAGCTTCATCGTCATGTTCTTTTGCTTCCCCGTTGGCCACCGCGGTTTGACCGGCGGGGCCTGAACGAAAGCAATCGGGGCTGTGCTTCCGTTCGTGGTTTCAACGAATACTGCGCAAGGGTGCTCAAGCACCGCTTACGTTTACGTAAATGCTATACTCAGAGTGCCGTTACGTTGCAAGCGCCAACTGAATGAAACTGTTTTGCGACTTTTCGTTGCATTCTTCGCCGCGCGGTAAGGTTGGTTAACAACTTGTTTACCACGTTGGGGGAAATGTGCGCATGTCGGTCTGCCGTGGATAGTCTGTATTCGAATTGTTCATGGTTTTCGGAGCGCGGGAAAAACCCTGGAAAGCCAAGCTTTCCGCTGTTCACCCAGCCGCATCGGTCCCGACGGGGAAGTTGAAGAACCTGGCCGAAAACCAGCAACGGGCGAATGGGCGTTTCGATGAACAGCAAGCGGTCCTATCTCGACACACTCAATACCGGGAGGCTACGCAAGCCTCACACCACGCTCGAGGAACTGAACCGTTCGCTGGAGAACCTTGAGCAGCGCCTCAGCCGGCCGCAGGATGCCGGCCTGGACTTTTCACGCGAGCGCGACGACATGCGCCGCCAGCAGCGCTTCGCCGACCTGCCCTACGGCCAGAACCGCAGGGAAGACACCCGCGCCTATGCCGCTGCCCCGCAGCCGGCACCGCGCCCGTCCTACGACCAGCCCTACCAGACGATCGCCCGCGACCTCGACCGCGTGCGCGCGCAGGAAGACGGCGTCGCTGCCTTCGGCAAGATCGCCGCGGAACTGCAGGCGCTGCGCGAGGACCTTCGCCAGCAGGTGACCTCCGGCATGCGCCGCGAATTCGAGGCGGTGCGCGAGGACATCAGGCGTGCCTATGCTTCGGGGGCGTCCAAGGGCGGTGTCGACGAACTCGGCGTCGAATTCGAGCGCCTGTCGAGCGCTATCCATTCGCTTTCGGAACGCAGCGACGACAAGAGCATCAACATGCTCCGTCTCGAACTGGAACAGGTCAAAGGCTCGCTCGATCTGCTGGCGCGTGAAGAAACGGTGCGCTCGGTTGATCGCCGCTGGGACGACTTCAACAAGCGCTGGACGGATTTCGAGGACCGCATTTCGACCGGATCGCACGACCCGGCGATTTCCGCACTGACCTCGCGGCTCGAGCAGATCAACGACGCCGTCAACAACCTGCCCGAATCGCTGTCGCTGCGCTCGCTGGAAGAAAAGGTGCGCACGCTGGCCGGCGCGGTTGACCATTTCGCCCGCCAGCAGGAAAATGCCGACGCCAACACATTCGGCCAGATCGAGGTGCGGCTGGACGAGATCTCGCGCGCCATCGTCGCCTCGACGGCGGCAGCCACCCTACCCAATTTCGATCCCGCTCCCTTCGAGCGCATCGAAGCGCGGATTTCAGCACTGGCCCGCCAGATCGAGGAAGTCGCCGGTGACCAGCCGACCGGCAATGAGGTTATGGAGCGCCTCGGCCTGCTCTCCAGCCGCGTCGACCAGATCACGCAGCAGATCCACCTGCCCGAAGCTGCGGTGGAGCGTCTCGGCAAGCAGATCGCCATCATCGCCGACAAGATCGACCGCGCACCGGCCACACCGGATGCGGACTATATTTTCCAGGGCATCGAGCAGCGCTTCGATCACCTGTCGGATATGATCGAACGCCGTCAGGGCGACGCTGCCGAACAGAGCAACACGCTGTTTCGCGATCTCGAGCGCCGGCTCGATGAAGTTGCCGACCGTCTCGACCAGCGCGCGCATGCGCCGGCGCTGGACAATAGCGGCATCATGGACGCCATCGACGCGCGCTTCGCCACGCTTGCCGAACGTCTTGAAGCCCGCCAGCCCGAGCCGACCGACAACGCCGCCATCCGCAAGCTCGAAGCACGGCTCGAAAGCATTTCAAGCCGGCTCGATTCGTCTGCCAGCCAGTTCGCCAATATCGATCCGGACCTGATCCGCAATCTCGAAGCGCAGGTTTCCGGCCTGTCGCAGCACCTCGCCCGTCCGTCGAGCCCGCTGCCGGAATTCGAGGATATCGGCCCGCGCCTCAACGACATCGAAAAGTCGATCGCCGGCAGCCATGACAGCATCCTCGAGGCCGCGCGGCAGGCCGCCGAAAGCGCCGTGCGCTCGCTGTCGGGTTCGCAGACGCATACGGTGGCAGTGTCCGGCCTCGCCGATGACCTGAAGGCGCTGGAAGCACTGACGCGCCGCTCCGACGAGCGCAACACCAAGACCTTCGAGGCAATCCACGACACGCTCCTGAAGATCGTCGACCGGCTTGGCTCGCTGGAACAGGACGAGCGCCCGACCAGCAAGGTCGACCCCGAACCCCTGAACACGCTGCGCAAGATGGCGTTGCAGGACACGCCGTCGCTCGATTTCGACGATGGCTTGCCGCTGGTCGAGGCCGAAGATCGCCCCACGCCTTCGCGCGTCGGCAGCACGCTCACACCGGCTCAGGCAGCGGCTGCCGCCGCAGTCGCAGCACTCGATTCGGACACGATCGCCGAAGACGAGCCGGAGGCCGGTTCGCGCTCGATGTTCGGCGGCCTCGGCCGCGTCTTCAAGGGCCGCAAGGGGCAGGCTGCCGCGCAGGTCGCAACCGCTGCCCCTGCCGACGCCATAGCCAAGGACGAAGCACCGAGCGTCGACCTGGACGAGCCGCTTGATCCCAAATTCGCCAATCGGCCGCTCGAACCCGGTTCCGGCGCGCCCGACCTCAACGCCATCATGCGCCGCGTGCGTGACGAGCGCGGCCAGCCGGCAAAGCCTGTCGAAACAGAAGCCGCCAAGGCCGATTTCATCGCCGCCGCGCGCCGCGCCGCACAGGCAGCTGCTGCAGAAGCCGAAGCGCTGAAGCGCGATTCCAGCCTGAAGGGCCCGGTAAAAGCGCTGCGCATCGGCGATCTGCTCAAGGCACGCCGCAAGCCGATCCTGATGGCCGCCGCCGCGATCATGCTGGCGCTGGCCGGCCTGCAGCTCGGCAAGGCCTTCATGGCCGGCGATGCCGAGGTGGCGGAAGTGGTGACAACGCCGGCAATCGTCCAGCCAGCCGAGCAGCCCGCTCAAGTTGCCATGGCCGAAGCACCGCAGGCGCCCGCGCCCATCCAGATGGACAGCCTTGCCGACGCCCGCGGCGAAGCCTCGGCCACCCGCACCGTCGACCTGCCGCAGGACTCTCTTGCCGCCGATCCTGAACCGACGCCGGAAGAGGCGACCGCCGCCATTAGCGAGCCGGCCCCGGCTCCCGAAACGACGGCTTCGACATCTCCCGCCTATCAGCCAATCGATAATCCGGCGACGGTCATGAACACCCCGGCCGAGCCTATGCTTGCCAGCCCCGTTCCGGCCAATCCGGTCACGCCTGCTGCCACCACGGCTGCCGTCAGCGTGCCGACGGAAGCCGGCCCGGTGGCGCTGCGCGAGGCAGCCGGTTCCGGCGACGCCAAGGCGCTGTTCGAAGTCGGCTCGCGCTATGCCGACGGTCGCGGCGTCAAGGCCGACATGAAGGCAGCCGCCAAATGGTACGAGCAATCGGCCGAGGCAGGGTTTGCACCGGCGCAGTACCGCATCGGCAATTTCTACGAAAAGGGCCTCGGCGTCGACCGCGACGTGGACAAGGCCAAGACCTGGTATCAGCTGGCCGCCAGCCAGGGCAATGCCAGCGCCATGCACAATCTGGCCGTTCTGTTCGCCATGGGTGCCGACGGCACCGCCGACAATGAATCGGCTGCGCGCTGGTTCATCCAGGCGGCCGAACTCGGCGTCAAGGACAGCCAGTTCAATCTCGGCATCCTCGCCGCCAAGGGCGTCGGCATGCCGCAGAACCTCGAAGAGTCCTACAAGTGGTTCGCCCTCGTCGCCAAGACCGGCGACAAGGATGCTTCCGCCAAGCGCGACGAGATCGCCCATGCGCTGCGCCCCGAACAGCTCGAGCGCGCCCGCGCGGCAACCGAACTGTGGAAGGCAAAGCCGCTCGACACGGCATCGAACTCGGTCGACATCCCCGAAGCGTGGCAGGAAAGCCAGGGCACGACCGCCAGCGTCGACATGAAGAAGGCCGTCCGCAACATCCAGGCCATCCTCAACAAGAACGGCTACGATGCCGGCGGCGCCGACGGCATGATGGGCCAGAAGACCAAGAACGCCATCGCCGCCTTCCAGAAAGCCAACGGCATGGACGCCACCGGCGAGATCGACGAAAAAGTCGTGCGGGCCCTGCTGGCGCTCAACAAGTAATGGCGGTCGCCTACTTCGTCACACACCCCGAGGTCGTTATCGATCCCGGGGTTCCCGTGCCGGAGTGGGGTCTGTCGGGCCGGGGTCACGAACGCCTCCGGGCCTTTTGCGCATGCCCGATCCTGAATTCGGTGAGCGACATTTTCGTCAGCGACGAACGCAAGGCGCTCGACTGCGCCGAGACGCTCAAATCTCTGCGCAACCTCGAATTCCGCATAGACCCTCGCCTCGGCGAAAACGACCGCTCGTCCACCGGCTATGTCGCGCCGCCGCGCTTTTGGGAGATCGTCGCGGAATTCTTCGCCCATCCTGATGCCAGCATCCTGGGTTGGGAAACGGCGGCAGACGCACAGCGGCGCATCAAAACGGCAGTGACCGAGAGCATCGCCGGCCGAACCGGCAAGGGAGACGTCGTCATATTCTCCCACGGCGGGGTCGGTACGCTGTTGTTATGCGACCTGCTGGGAGAACCGATTTCGCAGAATAGAAGCCAGCCGATCAGTGGAGGCGGCTGCTATTTTGCGTTTGATGCGGATACATTGGCCATTCGCCACACTTGGCAAGACATCGTGCCGGAACAATCCTGAAAGTTAATCCTGAAGCGAGCGGTCCGATGGGTTCGTCGGGCGACCGAACTCGCTGTCTATTCCACCATGTTGACGAAGACCCTGCCAAGGCTTAATGATACAGACCTGTCTCACCCGACTGAGTCCGTGTCATGTCCTCCACCTACGGCAATACCGAGAAACGCCAGCACATCGTCGAAACGGCTTATGCGCTGTTCAAGCGTGAAGGCTTTCACGCCACCGGGATAGACCGGATCATTGCCGAGGCGGGCGTGGCGAAGATGACGATGTACCGCCATTTCCCCAGCAAGGACGGCCTTACCGTCGAGGTCCTTGCCTGGCGGGCACAGCGCTTCGACCATCAACTCGATCAGCTCGCCGAGCTTGACGCCACGCCCGAACAGAAGATCGCAACGATCTTCGATTGGTACGGACGCTGGTTCAAAAGCCCGGATTTCCATGGCTGCCTGTTCGCGCATGCGCTCGCGGAATTCGGCGATCCCGCGCATCCGGTTTTCAAGGCCGTGGCCGACCAGAAGAATGGCCTGAAAGGGCGCATGCGCCGGATTCTCGAAGCGGCTTTGCCCGAAGATCAGGCCGAGAGCATTGCGGCGGCTCTTCTGATGCTGCTCGAGGGCGCGACCCTTCTGGCCCAGATGGGCCAGGGAGAGACCGCCATTCGGGATGCAAGAAACGCCGCTCTCGGCCTGCTTGCCAGGCTGCCGGCACGGCAATGAGCGCAGCGGTCGTCAGCCTGGCGCTTTTTGCGGCGATCCTGCACGCGACATGGAACGCCTTTCTGCGAACGGGTGCCGACAGGCTCTGGACCATCACGGTCATGAGCCTTTCCGGTACGCTCGTCGCTCTTCCATTCGTCTTCATCTATCCCCTGCCGGAAAGTTCGGCCTGGCTCTATATCGCTCTCTCGGCCTGTCTTCAGGTCGGCTACAGCGTCTTTCTGGTTGCCGCCTACAGAAACGGCGAACTGGGGCAGGTCTATCCCATCGTTCGCGGCACCGTGCCGCTGCTGGTGACCCTCGGCGGATTTCTGCTCGCCGGCGATCGCCTCGACACCTACCAAACGGCCGGCGTCGTCCTCGTGGCAACGGGAATCATGAGCCTTTCATTGGGCAAAGGCAGGGCGGCCACGTCATCGATTCTCTTCGCCTTGGCGACGGGCGCGATCATTGCCAGCTATGTGACGGTCGATGCGATCGGCGTCCGCGAGGCTGGCCATACGGGCGCCTACACCGCATGGGTGGTGGTGATCTATGGCGCGCTGCTGCCGCTGACTTTCGTGCTGTTCCGGGGAAAACTCGTCGTCGACATTCATTCGCCCGAAACCTTGAAAGCACTGGCGGGTGGCATAGTCGCGCTCACCGCCTATGGCGTGGTGATAGCGGCATTGGCCCTTGGGCCGGCCGGGCCTATCACCGCTTTGCGGGAAACGAGCGTCGTGTTCGCAGCCCTGATCGGATGGCTTTTTCTGGGGGAAGCATTGACGCCCCGCCGTATCCTTGCCTGCTCAATCGTGGCTTTCGGAGCCATCTGCCTCAGCCATTGATCACGGCACATTTGCGACGGAACATCCGGTCGCAGAACCCGGTCGCAAAGGCCCACCTTTGCTTGCTATAGTTCGGCGGCAAACAGCGAAGGCGCGAAAACAATGCCGGCCGGCCAATTCAGGATGCTTCGTTGCAGAACGGCCGGTGTGGAAGCCGTCGAGGCTGCCACGCGCCATGCCTTTTCGCGGCACTGGCACGAGCAATACGGCATCGGCGTCATCCATCAGGGCGCGCAGAAATCGCTGAGCGGGCGCGGCATGGTGGAGGCCGGTCGTGGGGACACCATCACCGTCAATCCCGGCGAGGTCCATGACGGCATGCCGATCAGCGATGCCGGGCGGTCGTGGCGGATGCTTTATTTCGATCCGGCGATCATCCAGGCGGCCTTCGCAGACATGAACGAAGGCGCGTCGAAAGCCTGCGAGTTCGTCTGGCCGGCCAAGACCGACGCCGCAGTTGCCACCCTGTTCCATCGCCTTTACGCGGCAATCACCGGGCATGCGTCCGGCGCGTCCGACCTGCTGAGCGAGGAACTGCTGCTGCGCCTGCTGGCCAATGTCGTGCGCGAGCGGACCGAGGTTGAGGCCTCAGCGTCCGCGCCCACAGCGATCATGCGCGCAAGGCAGTTGATCGACGACGAGCCCACCGCCCCGATCACGCTTGCCGATCTTGCGCGGCAAAGCGGCATGAGCCGGTTTCAGGTGCTGCGCGGCTTTGCCAAAGCGACCGGCTTCACGCCGCACGCCTATCTCATGCAGCGGCGCACCGACCTCGCCCGCCGGCTGATCGCACAAGGCACGCCGCTGGCCGAAGCTGCTGCAGGCTGCGGCTTTGCCGACCAGAGCCACATGACTCGAATGTTCACGCGCAAATACGGCGTATCGCCCGGTGCATACGCCGCCGCCGTCGCCTGATCCTGCCTGCAATTTCGTTCAAGACGGCGAGCCCTCGCACGGCTCAAATCGGTTCTCTCACGGAGAACTGGCATGAGCATCGAATTCCTGATCACATCCTTCATCATCGTGGTGTCGCCCGGCACCGGCGTCGTCTACACGCTGGCGACCGGCCTTTCGCGCGGCGCGCGCGCCAGCGTGGCTGCCGCCTTCGGCTGCACCATCGGTATCGTCCCGCATATGGCGGCGGCGATCATGGGGCTGGCTGCAATCCTGCACACCAGCGCGCTTGCCTTTCACGCCTTCAAATATGCCGGCGTCGCCTATCTGCTCTACATGGCCTGGAACGCGCTGCGCGAAAACGGCTCGCTGAAGGTCGACGAGGAAATCACCGAACGCTCGGCCGCCCGGGTCGCCCTCACCGGCATCCTCGTCAACATCCTCAATCCGAAACTGTCGATCTTCTTCCTCGCCTTCCTGCCGCAATTCATCAGCACCGGCGAAGCGCACCCGCTGTCGCGCATGCTGCTTTTGAGCGCCGTGTTCATGGCGATGACCTTCATCGTCTTCGTCGGCTACGGGTTGTTCGCGGCCTCCGTGCGCGACAAGGTGATCTCGCGCCCGCGCGTGCTGACCTGGATGCGCCGCACTTTCGCCTGCGCCTTCGTGCTGCTCGGTGCAAGGCTGGCGCTGGCGGATCGGTAAGGGCCAATCCGACCGCAACCCAAATGCGACCGCGAATGGCGGTCGCCGTTAACCCGCTGACATGCTTTTTGTTTTAGACTGCCCGTGATGTTTGACTTCGCCGCAATGTCGGCGCAAGAGCAATGTAACGACCGAGGGCAAGGGACAGTCTTGGCCGGCAGGCACATAGCGTAGAGTTTGACGGGTGGGCATCTATCTCCCGATCGCAGAATTATCGGCCAACATCGTCGTGCTGCTCGCAATGGGCGCCGCGGTCGGGTTCCTGTCGGGCATGTTCGGCGTCGGCGGCGGCTTCCTCATCACCCCGCTGCTGATTTTCTACAACATTCCCCCGGCCATCGCAGTCGCCACCGGCGCAAACCAGGTCATCGCTTCGTCCTTCTCCGGTGCGCTTGCGCATTTCAAGCGCGGCACGCTCGATTTCAAGCTCGGAACGATGCTTCTGCTTGGCGGCATCGTCGGCTCGACGCTCGGCATCTATGTCTTTGCGCTGCTGCGCGCCATCGGCCAGCTCGACCTGTTCATTTCGCTGCTCTACGTCATCCTGCTCGGCACCGTCGGTGCGCTGATGATGGTGGAAAGCGTCAACGCCATCCGCAAGACCAAGGATGGCGCGGCGCCGGCGCTGAAGAAATCCGGCCAGCACAACTGGATCCACCGCCTGCCGCTGAAGATGCGGTTCCGCGCCTCCAAGCTTTTCGTCAGCGTCATACCCGTGCTCGGGCTCGGCGCCGGCATCGGCTTCCTGTCGTCGATCATGGGCGTGGGCGGCGGCTTCATCATGGTGCCGGCGCTGATCTATCTGCTTAAAGTGCCGACCAATGTCGTCATCGGCACCTCGCTGTTCCAGATCATCTTCGTCTCCGCCTACACGACCATCGTCCACTCCACCACCAACCAGACCGTCGATATCGTGCTGGCCTTCGTACTGATGGTGGGCGGCGTCGCCGGCGCGCAATATGGTGCCAAGGCCGGACAGAAATTGCGCGGCGAACAGCTGCGCGCCCTGCTTGCGCTGCTGGTGCTGGCGGTGGCGCTGCGCCTTGCCTTCGACCTGTTCGTGCGGCCGAACACGCTTTACTCCCTCACCGGCATCGACGGGGGCCACCTGTGAGGCTGGCCGCGATCTTGGCTGCCGCGCTCGTCGCGGCCTTGCCGGCATTCGGGGCAGCGCTTGCGCAGGCTCAGCAAGCCAATCCCGAAAACATCCAGATCGGCCTTTCGACCGACCGCGTCGCCATCACCGCCGACTTCAGCGGCGCCGACCTGACGATCTTCGGCGCGGTGGAAAACGCCGACCCGCTGATCAACCGGCAGGGCCGATACGACGTCATCGTCGTGCTTGAGGGACCGGCAAAGCCCGTCGTCGTGCGGCGCAAGGAACGCGTGCTCGGCATGTGGATCAACCTGGATTCGGAGACATTCGAAAACGTCCCCTCCTCCTACTCCGTCGCCACGACGCGGGCGTTCCGCGACATAGCCGAGCCGAAGAACTACAAGCAGCTGGCTCTGGGTGCGGACAACCTCTACATCCAGCCGGCGGACACGACCGACGACCCGGTGACGATCGCCGAGTTCACGGCCGCCCTGCGCGAGCGCAAGAAGGCAACGGGCCTCTACAGCGAGCGCATCGGCGGCGTACAGTTCCTGTCGGCCAACCTGTTCCGCGCCGCCCTTTCGCTGGCGCCCAACGTGCCGGTCGGCACGCACCGCGCGCGCGCCTTCCTGTTCCGCAACGGCGTCTTCGTCAAGGAAACCTCGGCACAGCTCGCCATCTACAAATCCGGCTTCGAGCAGACCATCTACCGCTTCGCCAACAACCATGCCTTCTGGTTCGGCATTTTCGCCGTGGGGCTGGCTATGCTCACCGGCTGGCTCGGACGGATCATTTTCCGCCGGGATTGAGGCTGGGTTCCTCTAATGGCCCTCCCCACAAGGGCAGGGCTATCGCATATGTCACAGCCGACCCCCACTCCGCCTCGCTTTGCTCGGCACCTCTCCCCCTCAAAAGGGGAGAGGAAAGGCGCCCAGCCTTGCGGCCGGCATTTCCTCTCCCCCGTCGATCGGGGGAGAGGTGGCTCGGCGAAGCCGAGACGGAGTGGGGGTCGAATTCTATAAAGCGTCGCGGAGCCGCTATCCAGGTCTTAACATCGACCCTGCAATCGGAAATATCCGATGCGTTCCAAGCATGTACGCGATCAGGCTTTCCATGCGGAACAGGCCGGCATAGGCGCGGTCGA
This sequence comes from Mesorhizobium sp. YR577, assembly GCF_900116595.1. Taxonomy (NCBI): domain Bacteria; kingdom Pseudomonadati; phylum Pseudomonadota; class Alphaproteobacteria; order Hyphomicrobiales; family Phyllobacteriaceae; genus Mesorhizobium; species Mesorhizobium sp. YR577. The sequence goes on from NZ_FPBI01000025.1 coordinate 73,200, forward strand.
GCACGTTGAGGGAGCCCGTATAGGCGCCGAAGGCTGGCATGATGATGCGCGCACCATCGCTGGCAAAGCAGCGCCGCCGCACCGAGCGCCCGCGCTGGACTATGCGCGCGCAAGGGTGGAGGTGGCCCGCGATCTCGCCCTCGACCGGCGTGGCTGAAGGCTCATGCCGGAACATCAGGCCGCCGACGGCGATCTCCTGCACCGTCTCGCCGGGCAGGTCGGCTGGCGCCTGCGGATCGTGATTGCCGGCGACCCAGAACCAGTCGCGCCCGGCCATCATCGCCTCCAGCCGCTCGCGGAAGACATCCGGCAGGCGCGCGGCCCCTGCCCCGTCATGAAAACTGTCGCCAAGGCTGATGACGCGTCTTGGAGAATAATCCTCGATGACATGGGCAAGCCGCGCCAGGGTCGCCGCCGTATCGTAGGGCGGCAGCAGTGCGCCGCGCCGGACCGCATAGGAAGAACCCTTCTCCAGATGCAGGTCGGAGACGACCAGCATCTCCATCTCCGGCATGAACAGCACGCCGCGCTGGTCGCAGATCACCCGCTCGCCGGCGATGGTGATCGCCTCGTTCTTCGGTGTCATCGCGCGCACTGCAAGCGTCATTGCGGGCCCATTGCCTCTTCGATCAGGTCTGCCGCTTCCATCAGGAGCGTTTCGTTGGCGCCGCCATTCACCGGCTCCTTGCCGATTTCCAGCATCACCGGCACGGCCAGCGGCGAAATCTGGTCAAGGCTTTTATGCACGATTCGCCCGCGTATGCGCGAGAGCATCTCGGCCAGTCTCCTGACATCGAGCAGGCCGGAAGCAGCGTCCGTGCGCGTCGCCTGCAGCAATATGTGGTCCGGCTCGTGGCTGCGCAGCACATCGTAGATCAGGTCGGCAGACACCGTCACCTGCCGTCCGCTTTTCTCCTGGCCGGGAAAGCGCTTCTCGATCAGCCCGGCAATCACCGCGCAAGTGCGGAACATGCGCTTCAGCATCCAGCTGTCGTTCAGCCAGGCGTCGAGGTCGTCGCCCAGCATGTCCTCGTCGAACAGTTCGCCAAGCGACGGCTTTTTCGTGCGGAACATGTGGCCCATGTCGTCCAGCGCCCACACCGCCAGCGAATAGTCTGTCGCCACGAAGCCGAGCGGCCGCGCGCCCATCCGCTCCAGCCGCCGCGTCAAAAGCATGCCCAGCGTCTGGTGCGCCAACCGGCCCTCGAAGGGATAGGCGACCATGTAATGCCTGTTGCCGCGCGGAAAGGTCTCGACCAGCATCTCGTCGCGGCGCGGCAGCACCGACTTTTCCTTTTGCAGCCGCAGCCAGTCGGCCACCTGCTCGGGCAGCCGCTTCCAGCGCTCCGGATCGGCCAGCATCGCCCGCACCTCGCCTGCCAGATAGGTCGACAGCGGAAACTTGCCGCCGGCATAGGACGGCACGATGATGTTGGCGCCGCTGCCATTGGACACGAAGCACTCGTTCTCGCGGATGCCCTCGAAGCGCAGGATCTTGCCGGCGAAGAGAAAATTGTCGCCCGGCCGCAGCGTTTCGGCGAAATATTCCTCGACCTTGCCCAGCACCGGCCCACCGCGCGCCACCATCCCCCTGCCCTGGCGCACGTAGCGCACATTCAGTTCCGGCATCTCGACGATGGTGCCGATGTTCAGCCGGTATTGCTGGGCAATTCGCGGATGGCTGACGCGCCACGTGCCATCCTTGGTCAGCTTTATACGGGCGTAGCGCTCATAGCTCCTCAGCGCATAGCCGCCGGTGGCGACGAAATCGATAACGCGATCGAATGTGTGGCGATCGAGCTTCACGTAAGGGGCGGCACCGCGCACCTCCTCGAACAGCGCATCGGCATGAAAGGGTGCGGCACAGGCACTGCCCAGAACATGCTGCGCCAACACGTCGATCGCGCCTTCGATCAGCGGCGGCGTGTCCTGCGCGCCGAGATAATTCGCCTCGAGCGCTGCCCGACATTCCAGCACCTCAAAGCGGTTGGCGGGAATAAGAATGGCCTGGCTCGGCTCGTCCATGCGATGGTTGGAGCGGCCGATGCGCTGCGCCAGCCGGCTCGCGCCCTTGGGTGCGCCGACATGGACGACGAGATCGACATCGCCCCAGTCGATACCGAGATCGAGCGTCGACGTCGCCACGATAGCGCGCAGCGAATTCGTCTCCATCGCCTTTTCGACGCGCCGGCGTTGGCCGACATCGAGCGAGCCGTGATGCAGCGCGATCGGCAGATTGTCCTCATTGCCGCGCCATAGCTCCTGAAACAGGAATTCGGCCTGGCTGCGGGTGTTGACGAACAGCAGCGTCGTGCGGTGCCGGCGGATGGCGTCGTAAATCTCAGGGATAGCATAGCGCGCCGAATGGCCGGACCAAGGCACCCGCTCTTCCGATTCCAGGATCGAGATTTCCGGCTTGGCCCCGCCCGGCACGGTGATCAGGTCGGCCATGCCGCCTTGCGGGTTCTGGCTCACCAGCCAGCGCCGCAATTCGTCGGGCTCCGAAACCGTCGCCGAAAGCCCGATGGCCTGCAGGCCGGGCACGATGGAACGCAGCCGCGCCAGCCCGAGCGCCAGCAGATGCCCGCGCTTGGAGGTCACCAGTGAGTGCAGCTCGTCCAGCACGACATAGCGCAGGTCTTCGAAGAAACGCTTCGCATCGGAAGCCGCGATCAGCAGCGCCAGCTGTTCCGGCGTGGTCATCAGAATGTCGGGCGGCACCAGCTTCTGGCGCTGGCGCTTGTGCTGCGGCGTGTCGCCGGTGCGCGTTTCCATGGTGATCGGCAGGCCCATCTCGCCCACCGGCTTGCCGAGATTGCGCTCGATATCGACGGCCAGCGCCTTCAGCGGCGAGATGTAGAGCGTGTGGATGCCGCGATGCGCCTGTCCCGGCTTGCGCCTGGCGCGCGTTGCCAGTTCCGTCAGCGTCGGCATGAAGCCGGCCAGCGTCTTGCCGGCGCCCGTCGGCGCAATCAGCAGCACCGACTTTCCCGCCTGCGCCCGCGACAGAAGTTCGATCTGATGCGCACGCGGCGACCAGCCGCGACCGGCGAACCATTTGACGAACGGCTCGGGAAGAATGGCGGCGCTCTGGCCTTGCTCGGTGCGGCTCTGGTCGTTCACGCCAAAGACCTAGCGCGAAGGACGACCCGCGCCAAGCGGAATTTGGAACAAAAGGTGATCGTTCTGTGGGAGGCATGGCCTTCGATCTCAGGGTAAGTCTTGGCAAGGGGCGATGCCAACCATGAGTTCGTCATCCCGGAAACCGCAGCGAAGCGCAGGTTATCCGGAACCCATTGGTCAGCGCATCGTCAGGCGCGGCCCTAGTGTTGACGCGCGTTCTGTACCGTAGAAACTCTTCTCCGTTCCGGCATGGATCCCGGGTCTCCGCTTCGCTCCGCCCGGGATGACGAAGAGAGGGGGGTGACGCAGCCAATCGCAAACGTTGTTGCTGGCCAAAGACGTAACAGCCGCGACCCAGCGTTGACGATTAGCGAGAGCCAAACACGCAATTCGTCATCCTCGGGGCCGGAGCCGAACGAAGTTCGGCGGAGGAACCCGGGGATCCATGCCGGAACATCGGTGAAGGCCGCAGCGGTGCAGAACTACCGAAGCTGAAGCTCGCGAATTGGGGGAAAGATTCACCGCAAATTTCCTGCCAACCCATTGTTTCCATTCACCCCACACATTTTTTCACGCCCGATTTATCCCCCTCATTTCCACCTCCGGCATAATCCCCTCATCGCTCTTGCGGGACCGGGTTCTGGAACCGGGATCGGGGAGAGCGGCGGTGACCTCCCGCCCTGGTGTGGTAGCCAGGAAC
>NZ_FPBI01000026.1:0-74356 GCF_900116595.1 Mesorhizobium sp. YR577
ACTCGCATCGCGAATGGCTTGTGGAGGCGCGAAAGGCCTATGGACCAGTCTCCGCCGGTGGCGAGAATTGCTACGCCATGCTCAGGGTTGCCGAGCAACCGTGAACGACCCCGTCAGTCGGGATCGATGCCAAGCCTCGCGGAGATCGTTCAGCCCCCTTCTAATCTGCGAAATCAGAAGGGGCCAGAAAGGCGAGCAAATCCCCTGACCCTCCACCCTTTCAGAAATGAACTCGATACCACCCTTCTCCAGTGCACCACGGGTGGCGATCATTGCGACGAAGAATGCGCGCCGATCGCTTGAGAGCCGAATACGGACGTCAGATGATACCGTGCTTTTTCAGAAGCGCCTGCTCGTCACCCGACACCCAACCGAAAACTTTCGGCTCCCCGTCCAGCTCCTGGACGAAATAGTGGACATCGAAATCTATCGCGACATTCGGCTGATCCTTGCGGGAATAGATTGCCGTCCAGGCAATATGGGCCACGCAGTGGTGTTCATCCATGGGGGAGATGCGGACGCCGCGTATGCGCATTTCCTTCGTCCCTATCTCCCGATAATGCGCATAGCCTTTGGCCATGACCTGCTTGAGCTTGTCGTCGTTCTTTCCGGTCATCACCCCGGCAGGCGAAGCCGCTATGAATTCGGAAGCGTACAGCGATGCAACCTCATCCATGTCCATGTCGCCGCCGAGAGATCGATTGAAGAAGCGCTCGTACCGCTCGAAGAGCTTTCGCACGCTGGTCTCCATGATTTCCTCCCAATGCTATATTCTCGGGCGTGAGCCGATCAGAAATACTTCATCCTGGGCAGGAAGGGTGCGATGGGATGGCGTTCCGATCAAGCCTATGAAGAAAAGTATGATCCGCAATATGATGCCGATTCTCTCGCCTGTTCGGCCAGCCAACGATCCCGCGGCTTGCAGCTTGCTGTACGGGGTGAGAGCTCCACATGCACCTCACCATTGACCACGGCCGGCATGGATGCCTGATGAAGCTGAATGGGAGCAATGCCGTCGCTGACCTCAAAGGTCAGTTTTGCGCCCATGTCGAGTGATAGGTGTTCCGTCACCTTGCGGATGATCGCAGTGAACTTTCCCGACGGCATGTGGGTCCGCTCACCCTCTTCAACATCCCACAGCTGAATGAAAATTTCGGTCCAGGATTCCGGGTTGGCACCGCAGTCCAATGCGGCGAACGCCCCGGCCTTGACCTCAGTGACGTGATAGCCGGGTCTCATCGTCTGCCCGCCATAGCTGAACACCAGGAGCTTGTCCTTGTGATCCCCGAGGAAGTCGAGGAGTTTGCCGATGGTGATGTCGTCGGCCACGATTTTTACGGGTTGTTCAAATTCGCGGTTGTCAGGGGTAAGCATTTGCGTTATTCCTCATTTTGACACTTTTAGGATTGTTGAAATATGGAAGAACGTCAAGCACTAATCGCGTTTGGGGCAATGTCCCAGGAAACCCGTCTGAAGATCGTCCGCCTGCTGGTGAAGGCAGGTCCGGAAGGCATGGCTGCTGGCAATATCGCCGAAGCGGCAGGGGTATCGGCCTCAAACGTCTCGTTTCATCTCAAGGAGCTCGAGCGTGGTGGGCTGGTCGCTGCTCGTCGAGACTCGCGATCAATCTTGTATTCAGCGGAGTTCCAGGCGTTGAGCGGACTGATCCGCTTTCTGATGGAAGATTGCTGTGCCGGAAACCCGGCAATATGCGCACCCGCCCTCGTTCCGTCTTGCTGCGAACCAGCGGATACAGTTCAATGACTTTCCAGGCTGAGCAGGTCACTCCTGACGCTTCGGATTTCATAGCTGCTCTCGAGGTAGAGCAGCTACCCACTGACGATCTGGCGGAAAGTGGCCGCCTGTTCTTCCGCTTCAGTCAGAACGGCAAACTTGTCGGATTTGGCGGCATCGAACTCTGCGGGGAAAATATCCTTCTCCGCTCGATTGTTGTCCTTCCGCAAGCCCGTGGTCAGGGGATTGGCCGTCTCATCACCGAGAGCTTGCTGAAGCATGCCGCCGTTCTCGGCGCGAAAGACTCCTATCTGCTGACAACATCCGCCACCGACTTCTTCGAGGCGATCGGATTCAAGCAAATCCAGCGCGACGCTGTCCCGCCAGAGATACTAGCGACAAAGCAAGCGTCTGCACTTTGCCCCTCAACAGCCACGTTCCTGACCAGCGTGGTTTCGAACCAACCATCCCTCCTCCCCCAGGCCTCCAGCACCAAGGAGATCATTCAATGACCGACCGCATCTACAATGTTCTGTTCCTGTGTACCGGAAACTCCGCCCGCTCGATCCTCGCCGAAAGCATCTTGCGCCAGGAAGGGGCTGGGCGCTTCAATTCCTTCTCCGCAGGCAGCCAGCCCAAGGGCACAGTAAACCCCTTTGCGCTGAAGGTTTTGGAAGCGCTCGACTACCCGAGTGACGGCTTCCGCTCAAAAGCCTGGGACGAGTTCGCCGTCGCTGGTGCGCCCGAAATGGATTTCGTCTTCACCGTCTGCGATGACGCTGCGGGAGAAGCCTGTCCGGTCTGGCCGGGACAGCCGATGACCGCACATTGGGGCATCGAGGATCCTTCCAATGTCGATGGCACCGATATCGAGAAGGAACGTGCCTTCAGCACCGCGGCCAGATTCATGAAAAACCGGATCATGGCCTTCCTCAGCCTGCCTCACGCCTCCATCGACAGCATGGCGCTCGACCACCACCTCAAGGCCATCGGCAAGCTTGAGGGAACGACCTCAAAAAGCACGGACGCAGCCTAAATCATGTCGACATTTGAACGCTATTTGACCCTCTGGGTCGCCCTTTGCATTGTCGCAGGCATTGCACTTGGCCACCTCATACCGGGCCTTTTCCACACGATCGGCGCTGCCGAAATCGCAAAGGTCAACATTCCCGTGGCGGCCTTGATCTGGCTGATGATTATCCCGATGCTGTTGAAGATAGACTTCGCAGCCCTGGGCGAAGTCGGCCGCCACTGGCGCGGCATCGGCGTGACGCTGTTCATCAATTGGGCGGTCAAACCGTTCTCGATGGCGCTGCTTGGCTGGCTCTTCATCGGCTGGTTGTTCCGGCCCTATCTGCCGGAAACACAGATCGATTCCTACATCGCTGGTCTGATCATCCTGGCCGCAGCTCCCTGCACGGCCATGGTCTTCGTCTGGTCGAACCTGATAAAGGGTGAGCCGCATTTCACCCTATCTCAGGTCGCTCTCAACGACGTCATCATGGTGGTCGCCTTCGCTCCGATCGTCGGCCTGCTGCTTGGCCTGTCGGCAATCACGGTGCCGTGGGACACACTCCTCCTGTCGGTGGTTTTGTACATCGTCATTCCGGTTATCATCGCTCAACTCGTGCGCCGCAGCCTGCTTGCGTCGGGTGGCCAAGCCGCACTCGATAATCTGCTGCGGACGCTGCAGCCATTGTCGCTCGTCGCACTTCTGGCGACGCTGATCCTGCTGTTCGGCTTTCAGGGAGAACAGATTATTTCGCAGCCCACGATCATCGCTCTGCTGGCTGTTCCGATCCTGATCCAGGTCTACTTCAACTCCGGGCTGGCTTACCTGCTCAACCGCATTTCTGGCGAACAGCATTGCGTTGCAGGGCCGTCCGCATTGATCGGGGCATCGAACTTCTTCGAACTTGCAGTCGCCGCTGCCATCAGCCTGTTCGGCTTCAGCTCTGGTGCCGCACTCGCAACGGTCGTCGGCGTGCTGGTCGAAGTTCCGGTGATGCTCTCGGTCGTCTGGATCGTGAACCGCAGCAAGGGCTGGTACGAGCGCGGCTCAGCCGTCACCGCCACCAGGGAAGCCGAAAGGACCGCATGATGGACGTCATCATCTATCACAATCCCGATTGCGGCACGTCCCGCAACACGCTGGCGCTGATCCGCAATGCGGGCATTGAGCCTACGATCATCGAATACTTGAAAACGCCGCCGACACGCGCCGTTCTCAAGGACCTGATCAGCAAGGCCGGCCTCACCGTTCGCGAGGCGATCCGGGAAAAGGGAACGCCCTACACGGACCTTGGCCTCGATGACCCAACGCTGACCGACGAAGACCTGCTCGACGCCATGCTGGAACATCCGATCCTGATTAACCGCCCTTTTGTGGTGACGCCATGGGGTGTGCGTCTCAGCCGTCCGTCGGAGATCGTGCTGGACATTCTCCCGGTCCCACAGAAAGGTCCGTTCGCTAAGGAGGACGGCGAGTTGCTGATCGATGCTGAAGGAAATCGAATTGCCTGACCTGCCCAACATTGTGGACGAAGCGCTTCAGCTTCCCGACCCTGCCCGGCTGTCCAAGCCATTCTCAACCCACAAGCCGCGCATCCTGCTGCTCTATGGTTCGTTGCGTAGCCGCTCCTACAGCCGTTTCCTGGCACAGGAGGCAGCGCGGCTACTCGAACATTTCGGAGTGGAAACGCAAATCTTCGACCCGGCCGGGCTTCCCCTGCCCGACGGCGCACCGACCGATCATCCCAAGGTGCAGGAACTGCGCGAACTGTCACTCTGGTCCGAGGGCCAGGTCTGGTGCAGCCCGGAGCGTCATGGGGCCATGAGCGGCGTCATGAAATCCCAGATCGACTGGATCCCTCTTGCCGTCGGCTCGGTTCGTCCGACGCAGGGGCGCACGCTTGCAGTCATGCAGGTGTCCGGAGGGTCGCAGAGCTTCAACGCGGTCAACCAGATGCGGATTTTGGGTCGCTGGATGCGCATGATTACCATTCCCAACCAGTCGAGTGTCGCAAAAGCATATCAAGAGTTCGATGAAGCGGGGCGAATGAAGCCGTCCTCTTATTATGACCGCGTCGTCGACGTCATGGAGGAACTCGTAAAGTTCACGCTGCTGACCAGGGATGTTTCCGGCTATCTCACCGACCGCTACAGCGAGCGCAAGGAAGATGCCGAGAAACTGGAGGCAAGGGTCAAGCTTAAGGCTATTTAGGTGCCGGCAAGCGGAATTCATAAAAACACGACGGTAAGAGTGGCCACGGCGGCGGATGCCAGTTCCATCCGGGAAATCTATGCCCCGATCGTGACAGACACGGCAATCTCCTTCGAGGAAAAGCCGCCGACGGTCGCGGAAGCGACGGATCGAGAGGACCCTGCTCGACTATCCTTACCTCGTCGCAGAAAGAAACGGTCGCGTCCTTGGCTACGCCTACGCCGGGCAACATCGCACCCGAACCGCCTATCGCTGGTCCGTGGATGTCACAGCCTATGTCGCAGAAGAAACACGCCGCACTGGCGTCGGTCGCCTGCTCTATAAAGAGCTGCTGACAATCCTTGAACGGCAATTGTTTCGTGCGGCTTATGCGCGGATTGCCTTGCCCAACCCTGGAAGCGTCGGATTGCATAAAGAGGTTGGCTTCGAACCGATCGGTATCTACCACGAGGTCGGGTTCAAACACGGTGCCTGGCATGATGTCGGCTGGTGGCGATGTGCTTTGAATAGGCAAGATCCGCCAAGCGAGCCGATCAGTTTTCGTAAGCTTTGAGCCTGCCCTGTCATGGAGCCGTCTTATTTCGAACATTGTCGAAATTTCCGTTGACAGACCAAAACGCCATAGCTAGCTTATTTCCATGAATGTCGAAACAGCAGCAAAACAATTGGAAGCCCTCGGCAATCCGACACGATTGCGGGTCTATCGAGCGCTGGTCCGCGCTGGCGAGGAAGGCTTGGCTGTTGGCCATCTGCAAGAGAAGATCAGCATTGCCGCGTCAACTCTTTCCCATCATCTACACCGCCTGATCGCGACAGATCTCGTTACCCAGGAACGGCAGGCCACAACCCTCATCTGCCGCGCAAACTACCCGGTCATGCATGGCTTGTTGGGCTTTCTTGCCAACGAATGCTGCGCGGACGCCGTCCAAATCCAGAGGGACGATGCTGCTTGAGCTCTCTCTTTTTGAAATGAATTTCAATAATCCCGGAAGAATGGAATATGGCCTCGGCAGTTTTTGAACATCGTCGCAGTGCCATCATCTGGGGATTGGGTCTGACCCAGATCGTAGGTTACGGAACGCTCTACTACAGCTTTTCCATCCTCGCCCCGGATATGGCCCGCGATTTCGACTGGTCTCAGGAATGGGTGTTCGGGGTGTTTTCCGCTTCCCTGCTTATCGGCGGACTGGCAGCGCCATCGATCGGCCGCTGGATGGACCGTTACGGGGCTGGACGCATGATGTCGTTCGGATCGGTAATTGCCGCAATTGCCCTGCTGCTGTGCGCCTTTGCACCAGAACGGGTGACCTTCATTGCGGGTATGGTCGCCGTTGAGATGGCTTCGGCCTTCGTCCTCTACAACGCCGCATTCGCCCTTCTGGTCCAGATAACGCCGCAGACGGCGCAACGAAGCATCACCCATCTCACACTGATTGCTGGTTTTGCCTCGACGTTGTTCTGGCCGATTACGTCCCAACTCCATGAGCATCTGACATGGCGCGAGGTCTACCTTGTCTTTGCAGGGATCAATTTGTTCGTCTGCCTTCCTATCCATTGGTGGTTGGCGGCAACGATGAAGGCGGTCAAGGTGCGCGAGGCTTCGGCGCCGACTTCGAGTGTTGCCGCAATCATCGGAAGCATTTCCACCGATGACCGTTCGAGGGCATTCCTGTTGATGGCTATCGGTTTCGCCCTTGAGGGGTTTGTGCTTTCCGCCATGCTGATTCACATGGTGCCACTCCTGACAGCCGTCGGCATGGGCGCGAGTGCGGTTCTGGTCGGGGCGGTGTTCGGCCCTTCCCAGGTCTTCAGCCGCTTCATCAACATGCTGTTCGGAAAAGGCCTTTCGCCGCTGGTTCTGGCGGTCATCTCGGCCGCTTTCCTGGTCGTGGGCCTCTGCGTACTGCTCACCACGGCACCATGGATATCCGGCGGCATTGCGTTTGCAATACTCTTCGGCCTTGGCTCGGGTCTGATGAGCATTGTCCAAGGTTCTTTACCGCTGGCTCTGTTCGGCTCGGACGGCTATGGGGCCATGCTTGGGCGGATTTCTGCAGTCCGCCTTATTGCCTCGGCCTTGGCACCATTCCTATTCTCGTTCCTGATGGGTCACATCGGGACATGGTCGGCACTTTCCGTCGCGATCGTGCTCGGCATTGCCGCCGCCATAGCGTTCGCCAGCATCGGCTGGGGCCGTGAGACACCGGAGTTGGCGACCGATACAGGTGGACTACGAACCGATTGAGTATCCGTGAATTATTCAGATTAAATCCAGACCTCGCATACCTTTCAGTCACTTCCTGAGCCGACCAATGTGAACATGGATCGTTCGCGGAATACTCGTGTCCGAAGACTGGACGATGTTGTTGCCGCAGTCGCCATTGCAGGACGGCTTGGCGTTAGAACGACGTTGCTTTGCGCCAAATTGTAAGCTACGGAGCGCTATCCACAAGGACCCGGTGAAAATCCGGGTGGCTCTTCTGGCCGCCAATCCGCCAGATAACACAGCAACGCAACCCCCTTCCAAGGACCGAGTTTTCCTCGGCCCGTTGCATTCAACTGTGAAAATTCTAAATGCGAACTCTTTCCACCTACCGCCAGGAGTGGTTCTCCAACATCCGTGGCGACATCCTCTCCGGCATCGTCGTCGCTCTCGCCCTTATTCCTGAAGCAATCGGTTTTTCCGTTATCGCCGGCGTCGATCCTAAGGTGGGCCTTTACGCCTCCTTCGCCATCGCCTGCGTAGCCGCGATAACCGGCGGACGCCCCGGTATGATTTCAGCCGCCACGGCCGCGACCGCCGTTGTCATGGTATCGTTGGTCAAGGAGCACGGCCTCCAGTATCTCTTTGCCGCGACGATCCTCATGGGCGTCATCCAGATCGTGTCAGGTTTCCTGAAACTCGGTCGAGTGATGCGCTTCGTGTCCCGTTCGGTCATCACCGGCTTTGTCAACGCCCTGGCGATCCTGATCTTCCTGGCGCAATTGCCAGAACTCATTGGTGTCCCGACCCCGACCTATTTCATGATCGCGGGCGGCCTTGCCATCATTTACCTCTTCCCTTACGTCACCAGAGCGATCCCGTCGCCGCTGGTATCTATTGCGGTCCTGACTTTCATTGCATGGTGGACTGGCATGGATCTACGCACGGTCGGCGATCTCGGTGAGTTGCCCTCGACCATGCCCTTCCTGATGTTACCTCAGGTGCCTCTGACATGGGAAACGCTACAGATCATTCTTCCGTATTCGGTGACGCTTGCTGCCGTCGGTTTGTTGGAATCTCTGCTGACGGCCCAGATCGTCGATGACATGACGGACACGCCAAGCAACAAGAGCCAGGAATGTTTTGGCCAGGGCGCCGGCAACATCGCCTCGGCCTTGATCGGCGGCATGGGCGGCTGCGCCATGATCGGCCAGTCGGTGATCAATGTCACGTCAGGCGGTCGCGGAAGGCTCTCGACCTTCGTGGCGGGCGCGTTTCTTCTGTTTCTGATTGTCGTCCTTAATGATCTCGTTCGGATAATTCCGATGGCCGCACTCGTGGCCGTTATGATCATGGTTTCGATTGGAACCTTTTCCTGGAGGTCGATTCTCGACCTGCGGCGCAACCCGCTTCCTTCATCGATCGTTATGCTGGCGACTGTGGTCACAGTCGTCACCACACACGATCTGGCTAAGGGAGTGGTCGTTGGCGTCCTCCTGTCTGGCATCTTCTTCGCAGGAAAGGTTGCGAAGCTCTTCAGCATTCGTGTGCAAGGCGACGACGATTCCCACACTATGACCTATGTTGTCGAAGGGCAGATTTTCTTCGCCTCCGCTGAGAGCTTTATCAACGCGTTCGACTTCTCGCTTACCGCCCGCAAGGTCGTGATAGATGTCAGACGAGCGCATTTGTGGGATATCACTGCCGTTGGTGCCCTGGACAAGGTCGTGATCAAATTCCGTCGTACAGGCATCGATGTCGAGGTACTCGGTTTCAACAAGGCGAGTGCTGACATGGTTGATAAGTTCGCGCTTCACGACAAAGCTGAACGAGAGGCTGCCAGTGCGTCTTTGCATTGACTCGTGAATAGCTGAGATCGGGGCAACGGGCCAAATTGTGCCGAGGGCAGAGACCGTATCGGAAGGACGTTTGCCGTTACTGCAAGGACCCGCTCTGGCTGTCTCGGCGTCATACGCCGTCGCCTTTATTGACCAGAACAAGACCATGTTCGATTTCGTCCGCAGCAATCTCCATTTCTTCCGTGAAAATGTCCGCTGGATCAGCGGGGGGTCCTGCTGACCCTGTTCTCTTCTTTCGGACAGACTTTCTTCATCGGACTGTCGGGTAACGAATTGCGGAGCACATTCAACTTGTCAGGCGGTGAGTTCGGTGGGCTCTATATGCTCGCGACCCTGGCAAGTGCCGCGACACTGCCATGGCTCGGCCGCACGCTGGACCTCATGCCGGGCTGGAAAGTCGTGCGTTTCACTATGCCCGCTCTCGCGTTCGCTTGTGTGTTGATCGCAATTGCCCCTAATGTTGCCGTACTGGCGCTTTCCATCTACCTGCTGCGCCTATTCGGACAAGGAATGATGATCGAGATTGCCCTAACCGAAACCGGACGTTGGTTTGTCGCCGGGGTCGCGCTATAGGGTTGATAACTTCCGGTCAACAGGTAGGTTCCGCGGTTCTGCCTGCTCTTGCGGTCCTGACTGCTCAGGTGAGTGGGGATTGGCAGACAGGCTGGTACGCCTCCGCAGTTGTGGTGATGTTGATCGGACTGCCCGCAAGTTGGTTTTTAAATTCCACTGCCTAACCATAGCCGAGGGCTGAGTGCAGCCCAATTTGTTCCGATACAGCCCGCCGTCCCTTTCGGAGCGGCGGAACAGGGCGTAGCGAGCGGTGCTCTACGCCTGCTGCCCGAGCTTTCCAATCAATGGCTTTTCCTCACAGAGGCCGGCAGAATAGAGAATGAAGGCTAGGTGCGCGATCTCCTTTGCCTCACGGTCATTTGTTTCAATGCCGCGTTCCCTACAGACTCGTCGGCATACCCGGCTCAGCATTTGCAATTCTTCGGGATAGTAAATGGATGGCTGAGGTGTACGGCGACTCTTCATGGCTTCCTCCCATCATTGGGGTGAAACATTCTCTGGCCGCTGCCAATCATCAGTGCCCCGTAGGGTGGCCGATCACAGGAATGAGTACGAGCCGATTTTGGCCTGTGGCAACGCAATTCGGAAACGACAGCAAGGTCAGAGCGTTGCCGCAATCCAAAATCGTTGGAACGGCCGAAATTCGGAATTATCTGAGCGGGTAGCTGACGCCCACCGGCTTCAATGGCCGGCGCGACAAGAACGCCAACCGCGCTGGGAATAACGGCCCCGTGCATCTTGCATCAAGGCATCCAGTCGGCCGGAATGACGCCGGCGGACGTGGAAGGAGGCGGCGCCGGCGCGACGTTGTCCCAAGGTCGCCGTCGGCGTTTTGCGAAGGTCGTAGTCGCGCGCAAACAATGTGCGCTGGAGATCCAGCAGCGTGGCCGTAGCTATCTCCTGCCTGACCAGATCTACAGGATAGGCTTTTAAACCTCTGTGGGAATAGGATTTTAGGTTGCATTCCAACGAATGCATTGCGTATTTCCCAGGAACAGGAGGCGCTGGAGATGCTGGCCGGCCTTCGGCCTCGCACATCCGAAGCCTGGGTCGAGGTCTGCCTGAAAAACCTCCACAAGGATGGCTTCTGCACCGTAGGACCGAATATCATTTGACCGATGAAGGGCGGACGCTGCTTGAACAGATCACCGGCTTTCGATCGCTTGAAAGCTGACACTGCCGCGCTTGTCCTGGTAGAGCTTGCGGTAGCGTTGGGCCTCCGGCCGGCAGAGATGCGGGCGCTTGTTGGTCTGCGCGATGTATGATTTCTTTCGGGAGATTTTTGAAGCTGGTGAATTTAGGAAGGACGCTTGGATGGCCCGGTTTTTACCTCAGCTTGTCACATTCGGCCTGCTTGGGAGTGCACTGATAGTTCCCCAGCACGCTGCGGTGGCGGCATCTCCATGTGACGGCGTCGATACAAAGCTCACTGCACAACGCAAGTCCGACTATGCCGATCTCGTTGCCAAGAGTCTCGACCAAAACATCAGACCCTCAAAGGTTAGCATCCAGGGTTTCATGCAATCGGAGACATGGTCAGTCGTTTACGCCGAGGTCTCTGTCGCCGATCCCGGCTATTTCTTCTTCGATTCTTCAACCGGCCGCCCGGTGTTTAAAGACGTATGGGGAGGCATGGCCGATGAAGGTGACGGTCCGCAAATCACAAGATGGGCGAAAAAGCTGGGGGCAAACAATGCGATCGCCTCTTGCTTCGCCGATACCGTTACCAAGTGATCCCGGCCACTTGCCAACTTTGGCCGCTCAACAGGAACCTTCGCGCCTGTAGGCTAGTTTCTCTCTGAGATGGAGGAACTGGCTATGCCCAACAAAGTCTCCTACGAACACGGCGCTCGCAAACTCATGGCGCAAGACGGCCCGGACCCGAACGATGAGTTTTCGCAGAAAGCCGCAGAGAACAGAAAGCCCGCGCTCGGCGTAGGGTTGACGGAGGAGGTCGACCGTAAAAAGAAACTTGTCCGCGATCCGGCCAAGGAAGCGCCACCAGCGCCCGATGCCGATGATCGGCCGCCTCGTGACACACGCGAGGCGCCGGCACCGAACCCGGATGGGAAACCAGACCGTACGGTCGACGCGGACGGCTAAGAAAAGCCGACGCCACACTGCTCGTGTTGTTATAGTGACGAAGCGCTGCTGCTTGTCGGTCAGCGCTATGTGTGGTTACCTTTGATCGTTTTCGAACCGCACCGTGGAACGATGGGAAGCAAACCTTGATCGCAAACTATATCGATCAGATCATCATGTTTTGCGCAGGCATTTGGATCACCGCAGTTGGGTTCGGATATCTACCCCTGCCAGGGAATCCCGCAACACAGCCGCCATGGGTTGTGACGATCGCGGGACATTTCAAGTGGATGGGACCGCTGCTGCTGGCGATTGCCGCTGTCTTAGCCGTTGTCAAATAGGTTGAGCGTCAGGCTGGCATCCCCTCGCTTCCTACCCAGGCTTGGATCTTGGAGCCGCGCCCATCATGGTATTTGATATTGTCTGGGTTGCTTTCGAAGGCCGCATCACCGCCATTTCCTCGATCGACACGGCAACCTAGCGGATTCCGGACAATCCGCACCTTCTTTGCCAGATGCGGGTAATGCAACCGAAACGCTCGCGGTTTCAGTCCCGTTTGCCCCAGCCACCGCCGCCGGCGGTTTCAATTGTCAAGACACTGCCGGCCTTGAGCGCCGTGGTGCTCTTGCCCTGAAGCACGCGACACTTGCCATCTTCCACGACCGTGATGCTCGAGTGGCCGCCGGGTGCGCCGCCATCAACACCCCACGGCCGGTGGCGAGTGCGGTCGAGATGGACAGTCACTACAGTGTCGGCGGCAAGACGCAGCGAACGCCGCAGGCCCAGCCCGCCTCGATACGCGCCAGCACCTCCGCTGCCCGGTATCAGGCCATAATGCAGCACCGTCATGGGATATTCCCGTTCGATGAGCTCGACGGGGGAATTCGCCGTGTTCGTCATATGGCAGTGGACGCCATCCGCCCCGTCCTTGCCCGGCAAACCACCCTGCCCTCCGGCATACGTCTCGACATATGAGTACGCCTTGCCAGTGCGCGGATCGATTCCGCCCATAATCAACGCATTCATGCTGCCAGTGGAGGCAGCGATGGCGCGATCCGGCATCAGCACGTTGAAGGCTCCGAGCAGCGCATCGGTAATGCGCTGGCTGGTGATCGAGGTGCAAAGCGCGACTGGCGCCGGTGGCTGAGCGTTTACAAGGGTCTTCTCCGGCGCAATCACATCGATCTGCGAGAACAGCCCGGTGTTGGAGGCAATCTCCGGATCGAGCATAGTTTTCACCACATAGATGACGCAACTGGTCGTCAGGAAGCTCGGCGCGTTGATGGGGCCGGCGACCTGTGCAGCGGTGCCGGTGAAATCGACCGTCAGGCGGCCTCCGGCTACCGCGACACGCGCCTTGACCGGCAGGTCCGCCGCACCACCGTTTTCCGTCCATTCAAGCACATCCTCGAAGGTGCTTTCACGCCCTTCAAGGGTAAACAGCCTCTGCTCGATCCGGCGGGCCGTGGCCGCAATCAGCGTTTCGACAGCGGCCTCGAATGATGCGGCACCGCGACGAGCGATCACATCGGCAAGCCGGCGCGCGCCGGTGGCGTTGGCTGCCGCTTGAGCGAGCAGATCGCCCGCGACCATATCCGGTGTGCGGCTGGCGAGCCTGAACAGCGCAAGCGTCGATGTCTCAACGTCGCTACCGCGCATCAGCACGGTTGGCGGAACACGAAGCCCTTCCTGCATAATCTCGGTGGTGCCTAGCGCGAGCGAACCTGGTGCCATGCCGCCAAGATCCACCTGATGCGCCATGTTGGCGACATAGCCGAGGCGCGCGCCTTCGCTATCCACCGGCGCAAGCACGACGACATCCGGCAGATGTGAGCCCGTCAGCCACGGGTCGTTGGTCACGATCATGGTGTCGGCAGGAATATCGTGGCCGAGAGCTTCGATGACGCGCCCCACAACGCCGGCGATAAGGCCGAGATGAACAGGAATGTGCTCGGCTTGGGCGATAAGGCGGGCTTTCGCGTCGAACACACCGCAGGAAAAGTCGCGACGATCGCGGATATTGACGGAATAGGCAGTCCGGATCAGCGCCGCCCCCATTTCTTCGGCAACTGCCTGAAGGCCATGACGGACGACTTCGGCGAGGATCGGATCGGCGCTCATGGCTTTATTCCAACGGTAATTCCACCAAAACCGTCGACCGTGACCGCCTGGTTCCTGACGATCAAGGTCGTGTCCTGCTGCTCAATGATCAGCGGCCCCATCAGCACCGTCCCCGGCGCGAGCCTTGCGCGATCGTAGACCGGCACATCCATGAACCGGCCATCGACCCACAATGGCGACTTTGCGATAACCGGATCCGCATCGGTAGAGATTTGTGGAAGCGGCAACTTATCGGTGGCGGCAGGCGCCGTCCCGGTAAGGCGCACGAGCATGATCTCGACCTCCTGGTCGCGACGATCGTAGCCGAAGGCGCGTTTGTGCGCGCGGTGGAAGGCTTCCAGCGCAACGTCCAAATTGCGGTGCTCATAGGCAACGGGGATTTGGTGACCCTGGCCACGATAGCGCATGTCCAGCGATGCCGTGGTGGCCATTGTCGCCATATCGATGCTGTCCCTACCCGCCTGAGCCTCGATGCGTTCAATCAGCCCACGAATGCGCTCGTAGATGAACGAGGAGGACACACGGTCGGCAACTGTGCCCAGCATGGCGGTTTCATCGTGCTTCCAGGGCGCAAGCAGCAGGCCGATACCGCATAGCAAGCCCGGCGAAGGCGGCACATGCAGCGTTTCGATGTCCATCTCCGCGCATAGATCGACGGCGTGCAGAGGCCCTGCCCCGCCAAAGGCGGTCACCACGAAATCACGGGGGTCGAGCCCTCGTTCGACGGTGATCCGGCGCATGCCGCGCACCATCGCAGCATTCACCACCCGCAACATGCCCACCGCGGCCTCTTCGACCGGCAGCCCGAGGGGGCCGGCGACATGCTTCTCTATCGCGGCGGCAGCCTTGTCGCGATCGATTACGATGCCACCGCCGAGTTTTCGGCCGGGACGCAGCATGCCCAGGACGACATTGGCGTCGGTCACCGTCGGACGATTGCCGCCCTTGCCGTATGCTGCGGGACCGGGACGCGCACCAGCGCTTTCTGGCCCGACCTTCAGCAGCCCGCCAGCATCCACGCTGGCGATGCTGCCACCGCCGGCACCAAGCGTGATGATGTCGAACATCGGCACGCGCAACGGAAAGCCTTCGATCTCGCTTTCGTAGCGTGTCAGGATCTTGCCGTCCTGGATCAGTCCGACATCAAAGCTCGTACCACCCATATCGATCGTTACGACATTGGCATGACCGGCGGCGGCGGCGAAACGCTGCGCGCCGATCATCCCCGCCGCCGGACCGGATAGGCAAGTATGGACGGCCTTGTCGCGACTGGCCGTCTCGATGGGCATGATACCGCCGCCGGACTGCATGATCGCGGGTTCTGCCCTGACGCCGTATTCAACCAGCGTGCGCTGGATCCGGCCAAGATAATCCTCGAGCGGCGGCATGAGATAGGCGTTCATGACCGTCGTCGAAGCCCTTTCGAACTCGCCGGGCTCCGGAAGCACCGCTGACGAGATCGACAACTTCAACTTCGGCGCCTCGGCTCGGATGATTTCTGCGACACGCTGCTCGTGCGCCGGATTGGCGTAAGAATGGAGGAAGGCAACAGCGACCGTCTCGACGCCGTTCTCGCGCATCGCCGAAATCGCGGCATGCACCGACGTTTCGTCAAGCACGGTGGTTACCGATCCGTCCGGCCCGCAACGCTCGGCAATTTCATATGTGAGTTCCGGCGGCACAAGCGGCTCGGGCTTGCGCGCATATTGATCGTAGAGATGCGCCCGGGTCTGGCGACCGATGCGCAGAAGATCGCGGAAACCGGCCGTGACCAGAAGTGCAGTGCGTGCGCCCTTGCGCTCCAGGATCGCATTGGTCGCGACCGTCGTGCCGTGGGCGAAACCGTCGAGGTCGCCGGGCTGCAACCCGGCCTCCTTGAGCGCAAGCCGGATCGCCTCGATGACGGCGATGTCCTGCTGACCTGTGGTTGTCGGTATCTTCACCAGCGTGCTGCGGCCGGTGACATCGTCAAACAGGCAGAGGTCGGTAAAGGTGCCGCCGACGTCGCAGCCGATCCGATAGGCCATGGCTCAGGCGTTCCGGTCGCGTGTCAGAAGTTCTGCATGGGGAAACAGTGCAGGCGAACCGCCGCAATGAACGAAAAGCACCTTGCTACCCTGAGCGATCGTTCCGCGCTTCACGCAATCCATCAGACCGGCTACCGCCTTGCCGGTATAGACCGGATCCAGGAACATGCCTTCGACTTGGGCAACCTTGGAAATGGCGGCGTTTCCCTCGGGGCTCGGAACCGAATAGGCCTGTCCGACATAGCCATTCTCGATACGAATTTCCGTCGCCTCAAAGTGCCTGTCGAAGCCGAGCAATTCAGCGCCGGCATTGGCCATCACGGCGATGCGCTCTTCGAAGGGAACTGCGCTGCCGCTGACGGCTATGCCTGCTACCTTGGTCTCCGGCCAGAACATCGCACAGCCGATCAGAAGGCCCGCGAGTGTTCCGCCAGATCCCACCGGCGCGACGATCAGGTCTGGCGCCGGCCGGTCGGCTTCGGCGTACTGGACGGCCAGTTCGCGAACCGCCGAAACATAGCCCATTGCGCCCAGCGCGCTCGCTCCGCCGAGCGGGATGATGTACGGCTTTTCGTTGCGTGCCAAAGCCTGGTCGGCATGGTGTTGCATGCGAGGATTTATCTCGGTGAAATACGCGTCCGGGTCGAGGAAATCGATCTCGGCGCCCAAAAGATGATCGAGCAGCAGGTTGCCCTGCAGCACGTCGGGGCGGTTTCCGCGCAACACCAGGATGGGCTTCATGCCGAATTTGCGCGCAGCCGCGGCCGTCATCCGTGCATGGTTCGACTGATGCCCGCCGGTGGTGATGAGCACTTTTACGCCCTGCGAGACCGCATCCGCCATGAGGTATTCCAGCTTGCGCACCTTGTTGCCGCCGCCGCCGAAACCGGTGAAATCATCCCGCTTCACAGACAGATCGATGCCGAGTTCCGCACTCAAGCGCTCGAGTTTCTCGATCGGCGTGGGCAGGAAACCGAGGGAAAGGCGCGGAACTTCATCCAGTTTCATGAGGGTCTCCTGTCGAAGCAACGGTTTCTGGCAAGCGACAACCGATACGGCTTCGCAGGGCTCTTTACGATATATGATATATCCTGTAGCAGTGATGCAAGCTGTTTTTACCCTAGTCACTTCCGCATTTGCGCTGGAGCGCGGCCGGGCGGTACTCTGGATGCTTCAAGAAAGGCGGTGGGCCCAATGACCGATCCGGTGATGCGCGCCGAAAAATTGCGAACATCGTTCTTTCGCGGCGGCCTGTGGCACCCGGTGGTTCGCGATGTCTCATTCGATATACAACCGTGCCAGACGGTGGCACTTGTCGGGGAGTCCGGCTCGGGCAAGAGCGTGACCGCGCTGTCGGCGATGCGGCTCCTGCCCCCGGAAACGTCACGGCTCGAAGGCAGCATCCAGTTCGGCGGACGCGACCTGCTTGCCCTTTCGGAAACCGAGATGCGGTCCGTTCGCGGCAACGAAATCGCCATGATCTTCCAGGAGCCGATGACGAGCCTCAACCCGTCACTCACCGTGGGCGACCAGATTTCCGAGGTTCTGGTCCAGCATCGCGAAATGTCCTTCAGGCAGGCCAAAGACGAGACGCTGCGGATGCTGGATAAAGTGCGCATCCCTGCGGCGGCACGGCGTTTCAACGAATATCCGCACCAGCTTTCCGGCGGCATGCGGCAACGGATCATGATCGCCATCGCCCTTGCTTGCAGGCCAAAGCTCCTCATCGCGGACGAGCCGACAACGGCCTTGGACGTGACGATCCAGGCGCAGATCCTTGAACTCATAAAGCTGCTGCAGGAAGAAGAGGACATCGCGGTTCTCTTCATCACTCACGATATGGGCGTGGTGGCCGAAATCGCCGACCGCACGCTCGTAATGTATCAAGGCGAGGTGGTGGAATCCGGCGCAACGGAAGAGATTTTCTCCAACCCCCGAAAACCCTATACGCGCGCGCTATTGTCCGCTGTGCCCCAGCTTGGTTCCATGTCGGGCACAACCGGCCCCGCCCGCTTTCCGCTGGTCGATGTGGAGACCGGCAGGCCAGTCGTCGCGCCGGAGGTTGCCGACACAGTCGCACATGAAGCCGACTCTGTCCTGGAAGTGCGCAATCTGGTGACCCGCTTCGACACTAAATCGGGCTTTTTCGGTCGCGTCTCCGGCCGTGTTCATGCCGTCGAGAACGTTTCTTTCGAGATAAAGCCCGGCGAGACATTGTCGCTGGTCGGCGAGTCCGGCTGCGGCAAGTCAACGACGGGCCGCACCATCATGGGGCTGACGGAAGCTGAATCGGGTTCCATCAGATTGAATGGGCAAGAGATACTCGGCCTTCGGGGGGCGGATCTGAATGCGATGCGCCGCAACGTCCAGATGATCTTCCAGGACCCCTTCGCCAGCCTCGACCCGCGTATGCGCGTTGGCGCAGCCATCGCCGAACCAATCCTGGTTCACGGCATCGCCAATCGCGAAGAAGCGCGGGGCAAGGTCGCAACTTTGCTGCCGCAGGTCGGGCTGGAGCCGGAAATGGCAACGCGCTTTCCGCATGAGTTTTCCGGCGGCCAGCGCCAGCGCATCTGCATCGCGCGCGCACTTGCGGTTGCCCCCAAACTCCTTATCGCGGACGAAGCCGTTTCAGCACTCGACGTTTCGATCAAGGCTCAGGTCATCAATCTGATGCTCGACCTGCAGCAGTCCCTGGGCCTCGCCTACCTTTTCATCTCGCACGACATGGCGGTCGTGGAGCGCATCAGCCACAGGGTGGCCGTCATGTATCTCGGCGAGATCGTCGAGATTGGCCCGCGCGAAGCAGTCTTCGGAAACCCCCAGCACCCATATACAAAGCGTCTGCTTTCGGCGGTGCCGATCCCTGATCCCTCGCGCAAAGGCATCCGGCGGACGCTGAGCAACGACGAGATCAAGAGCCCGATCCGACCGGTGGACTATACGACGCCAGTCCGCGAATGGCGCACCATCACACCCGGCCACCAGGTGCAGGCGTGGGGTGACGAATGGACTGAAACTGCGCGGGCCGCCTGAACATGCAGAAAGTAGCCATGATCAGCGGCGCCTCACGCGGTATCGGCGCGGCAATCGCAAAGCGTCTCGTCGAGAACGGCTGGGCGGTCAGCCTCGGCATGCGCAAACCTGACGAAGCCCCGCAATTCTCCCCTGAACTCATGTTCGCCTGCCCGTTCGACGCGCTTGATCGTGAGAGCGAACGAAACTGGGTGGCCGCCACGGCCGCTCGGTTCGGGCGGATCGATGGGCTCGTGCACAATGCCGGCATAGCGCCCCGCAAGACGGTGCTGGAGGCCAGCGACGATGAGTTCGACCTGGTCTTCAACGTCAACGTCAAGTCGCCCATGCGGCTCACCCGGGAAGCGTGGCCGCATCTCGTTGCCTCGCGCGGCCGCATCGTCACGATGGCATCCCTGTCGGGCAAGCGGGTCAAATCGCCGGGCGCGGGACTTTATGCGCTGTCCAAATTCGCGGCCGTTGGCCTTGCTCATGCGCTGCGCCAATGCGGCAAGGAGAGTGGCGTACGCTCCACGGCCATCTGCCCGAGCTATGTGGCTACCGATATGTCGGCGACTATGACAGAAGCGCCGGCGGCGGAACTGACCCAGCCGGAAGACATCGCAAAGATCGTTCATATGGTGCTTGAACTGCCGGCAACCGCCAGCATAGCCGAAATCCCCGTGCATTGGACCGTCGAGGACTGCTTTTGAGCGCGATGCCTTTCGTTCAATCCTCAGGTCCGGAATTCCTGAAATTAGAGACTGACCAGACACTGCCGCGGGAAGTCGACGTTGCCATTGTCGGCGGCGGCATCATCGGGGTGTCGGCGGCGCTGACACTGGCGCAACGCAATGTAAAAGTGGCGCTTTTCGAGAAGGGTCTCATCGCCGGAGAACAGTCGAGCCGCAATTGGGGTTGGGTGCGGCTTGCCGGGCGGGATCTGCGCGAGTTGCCGCTCATGCTTCGCGCGCACGAGCTTTGGGGCGAAATGAATGCGCTCGTCGGGGATGATACTGGCTACCGCCGTTGCGGCATCCTCTATGCCTCCATGACGTCCGCAGCGCGCGAACGTCACACTAGATGGGCGGCTGAAGCAGCCCGATACGGGATCGCGTCGCATATTCTGGAGCCGTCTAAGCTTGCTGCATTCGCGCCCGGCCTGACACGGCAGGTTGCCGCGGCGCTGCATACGCCGGCAGACGGGCGCGCGGAGCCGCAAAGGGCAACGCCGCTGATCGCACGCGCCGCGATCACCAGCGGTGCGCAGATATTCCAGGATTGCGCCGTGCGGACGATCGATGTCGAAG
The DNA here is from genome assembly GCF_900116595.1 of Mesorhizobium sp. YR577. NCBI lineage: Bacteria > Pseudomonadati > Pseudomonadota > Alphaproteobacteria > Hyphomicrobiales > Phyllobacteriaceae > Mesorhizobium > Mesorhizobium sp. YR577. The sequence continues at coordinate 20,148 of NZ_FPBI01000026.1, forward strand.
CCGGCCGAGTTAGCGGCCTCCTTACCGAACATGGGCGTGTCCGCGCCTCGAGCGTGATCGTTGCCGGTGGAGCCTGGTCGCGCCTTCTGCTCAAGGGCATAGGCGTGACCTTGCCGCAGTTGAAAGTGCTGTCTTCAGTCTATCGCACGCTGCCGATCGAGGCTGGTATCGAGCCCTGCATGAGCTTTTCCAGCTTCGCGATCCGAAAGCGTATGGATGGCGGCTATACGGTCGCATCGTCCTCGGAGAGCGTTGCGGAGATCACGCCCGATACACTGAGGTTTTTCGCAAAATTCCTTCCCGCCTACCTTGCCGAGCGCAAAGGTCTGACGCTCCGGCTTGGCCGCGCCTTCATTGACGAAGCGCTTCGCTGGCAGCCGCGCGACGCTGACCGGCCTTCGATCTACGAAGCGATCCGCATCCTCGACCCAAAACCGCATCAAGCCAACATCCAGAGGGTACACAGGGCCCTGGTGGAAGCCTTGCCAGCCTTCCGCGGGGTTGGTACGGCACAAAGCTGGGCCGGCATGATCGACACGACGCCCGATGCCATACCGGTCATCTCATCGGTGTCGGAGCGGCCGGGGCTGGTTGTGGGAACAGGTTTTGCCGGTCACGGATTCGGTATAGGCCCGGCAGCGGGCGAAATGCTTGCCGACATTGCGATTGGCCGCACACCGCTTTCCGATCCGCATCCGCTGCGGTTCTCGCGTTTCACCGACGGCGAGAAACTCCATCTGCAGCATTGGCTTTAGATTGTTTTCATGCAGGTACTAACGGAAGCCAACAGGCGCTTTCCTGCAATTTCTCTATAAAAACGGCAACAGGGTGCCGATTCCGTCTCGTTCGGCCTGCTTCAGGACGCGCGCCGCCATGGCAATGTCGAACACGTTGAGGCCGAAGCTCGAGAATATCACCGACGCTGCGCTTGACGGCTTCCAGCCATCGACCACCAGCCCGGCAAGATCGGCCGAAACCCCGTCCGCTGCGAAGCGGCCGGCGCGGTACATCTGGAACAGGCTCTTGGCGCTTTTCTCGGCGAACTCACCCCAAAGGTCGACAACGATGTGATTGGCGGCGTCTATCGCCTCGAAGGATATCTCGTTGTAGCCGACCTGCACGATCAACCGCCCGGGCTGAATGTGATCAGGGCTAAGCAAAGGTTGTGGCGATGTCGTACAGCAGAGTATGACTTGCACGCCATCGAGGGCATCGTTGATGGTATCGGCCGACAATATCCTCAAGCCGGCGCGCGTCTCGATCCCGGCAAGCATGGCATCGCGATGGCCAATCGTACGGTTCCAGACGCGCACGGTCTCGACGGCCGGAAACAACGCCTGCACCATATCAATATGCGCGCGAGCCTGCGCACCTGCTCCAAGCACCGCAATCGACCTCACCGGTTGCGCGACAAGAGACTGCATCGCAATGGCCGAGACTGCGGCGGTTCGCATCCTGGTCAGCAGCGCACTTTCGACCAGTCCGATCGGCCGGCCGTCGCTGTATCGGTTGATGAATGTCGTGCTTGTGATGCTTGGAAGATCGCGCGCAGGCGCGGCGCGGTGCATCGCCCATTTCAAGCCGGCGGCGTCATAGTCACCCGCGACGAAAGCCGGCAGACCATAGGCGTTGTCACGTGGATCGGTCCCGACAGGCATCACGCTCTCGGCCACCATTCCCGCATTGCCGTCTCGTAGCAGCCGGGTCGTTGCCCGCACATCGTCCAATGCATGTTGCCAATCCCCGGCCCCGACACGCAACGCATCAGCGCGCGAGAGATAGCGCAGCTCGATCATTCCGGTCCGCCTTCCGCACTGGCCATTGTCTCCAGCCAAACCGCAATCGACTGCAGAAAGCGTTCAAAGCCTTCGAGTGTCATGAACTCGTTGACGCCATGCGCGTTGCCACCGCGCCCGGCGCCACCTATCAGGAACGAGCGAGCATGGCGTGCGAAGGCATATCCGGGAGCCGCGCCAATCGCCCACGGCCAGATTTGCGGCGTCTGCGATGTCGCCTCATAGGCCTTCAGCAAAGCGGCCACGCCAAGCGAGTCTCGGGAAAAACGTTGACCGGGGTAGGAATCGGCAACCGCTATTTCCACACCCTGAAGGTCTACGCGATCGAGCGTCTCACGATAAGACGCAAGATAGGTTGCCGGATCGAGCGGCGGCGGGCATCGCAGATCGAAGCTTGCCCGGGCCACGGACGGGATTATCGCATCGCCGCGAACGGGATCGGACGAGAGGCTGGAAATGGTTGCAGATGCCGTCGACAAGACATGGGTCAGCAGCGCTTCTGCATCGCCTTCAATGGCGTAGCGCCTGGTATTGCGGAAGCGCAGCTCCGCGTCGGAATCGAAGTCTTCGGCAAGGCGGGCAATGACGGCGCGTGCTTCGGCGTCGACGACGATCGTCTCCAACGCTCCGGTCGGAGAGCGTCCAAAATGGCCGAGCGCGGCCACAAGCCGGCTTGCCGGATTGGCGATCCAGGGCGCATTGCTGGAGTGAATGGCCGTTGCCGGGCCACCCCAGGCGCCAGCCTCGACACGGATCTCGCCCTTGGCGATACCGGAGAAGCCGAGATAGATGCGCGGTGGGCCGCCGCCATATTCGCAGAAGGAAGGAAACAGGCCGCCGATGCTCGATCTCACCGGACAGCAGGGATCGAGCAGATAGTCGCGCAAGGCGCCACTGCCGCTTTCCTCCTCGCCTTCGATGAGGATTTCGACGTTGACGCCGAGCCAGCCGCGATCCGCCAGCGCCTTCAGCACCGACAGCATTCCCGCAAGCGGACCCTTGTTGTTTTCAGCTCCTCGGGCGACGAAGCTTGGTCCGATACCGTCAAGTTCAACGATGTCGCCATCGAACGGGTCTACATGCCAGCCTGTCGGTTCTGCGGGCATGACATCGTACATGTTGTAGAAGATGACCGTCTGGTCAGCGCCGACATCGATCCGCGCATGGATCACCGGAGGGCGCCTGCCACTTGGCGCGTCCGCGACGATCTCGGCATGCAAATGATGTTTAAGCCAGTCCGTGAGCGCACTAGCCTGTCTGGCCAAGGCATCATCGTCACCGCGAACCGAAGGAATCCGACACCATTCGCGCGTGAGATCGAGCGCCTGCCGCGAAAGATCGTCCGGCAGCTCTGTCACAGCCTGATCCTCGGATTGAGCCAGACATAGGCGAGATCGACGAGGAAATTGACGACCACGAAGATGAGGGCTGCAAAAAGCACCACGGCCTGGACCACCGGAAAATCACGGTTCTGGATCGATTCGACAGCAAGACGACCAATGCCGGGCCAGGCAAAGATTATCTCGGTGACCAGCGCGCCGCCCAACAGCGAAGCGAAATACATGCCCTGCACAGTTATGACCGGAATCAGCGCGTTTCGCAGCGCATGGTGGATGATGATCCGCCGGCTGGTTATGCCCTTTGCACGTGCCGTGCGGATGTAGTTCTCGCCGAGCACTTCGATGAGGCTGGCGCGCACCAACCGTGTGATTGCGCTGAGATAATAGGCGCCGAGCGCGATCGAAGGCATGATCAGTTGCCACACGGTGCCGATGCCGCTGCTGGGCAGCCAGCGAAGCTTGAGCGAGAACACGATGATCAAAAGCAGCGCCAGCCAGAAGACGGGTATGGCCTGGCCGAGGAGCGAAATCACCCGGATCGAGAAGTCGATGGCGCTGTTCTTGCGGACGGCGGCGATGGTGCCTAGCAAAAAGCCAAACAAAGAGCTCCACAAAAGAGCGACGCATGCAAGCAGCGCGGTCGCGGGCAACCGCTCCAAAAGGAGATCAAGCGCAGGTCGCTGGAAGCGCAGCGAATTGCCCAATTCGCCCGTAAGCACGCCACCCAGGAAACGCCCGTATTGCACCCAGACCGGGTCGTTGAAACCCATGGCCTGCCGGAAAGCCTCTATCTCGGCCCTGCTGGCGTCCGGCGGCATCATCAGTGCGGCCGGGTCCCCGGTCAGAAACAGCGCAAAGAAGACGATTGCCGAGACGCCCAGCATGACGATCACACCCTGAAGCGCGCGGCTGGCGATGAAGGAAAATGCTTTCACGGGCTCAGGCGTTCCTGCTGTCGGCGCGGCGGACGAGCCAGTCACCCAAAAGATTGCAGCCAACGACCAGCGCGCCGATGACGAGGCCGGGGTAAAGGACGAGCCAGTTCGCCAGAAGGATGAAAGAGCGTCCCTCTCCTATGAGGTTGCCCAGCGTCGGCGTCGGCGGCTGGACGCCCAGGCCAAGAAAGCCGACGGAGGCTTCGAGGATTATCAGCCGCGGCAAATCCAGCGTGAGCAAAACTGTCAGAGGTCCGATTATGTTTGGCAGCACATGGCGGAAGATGATCGCCATGTTGGACAGTCCGATGGCGCGCGAAGCATCGATGTATTCGAGCTCCCGCACCTCCAGCGTTCGCGCGCGCGCAACGCGGGCGAAGATCGCCCAGCCGGTAACGCCCAGCACGACGATGAGGTTTGCCATCGAAGGGCCGACCACGGCGACGATCAGCAGTATGAGCAGGATGAAAGGGATGGCGAGCTGGATGTCGACGGCGCGCATTATGACGATATCCAGCCAGCCGCCGACGTAACCCGCGATCATGCCAAGAAGAGTGCCCAGCACGACTGAGATGATGGAGGCGAGGACCACAATTCCCAGAGAGATCGCTGTACCCAAGCCCAGCCGAGCAAGAAGGTCACGCCCGAGCTGGTCTGTGCCAAGGGGGTGCAATTGCTCCCCCACAACGGTCATGGGCGGCCGGAATGTCGCCGTCAGCACGCCGCGAACCGGATCGACCGGCCACAGCACCGGCACCAGGATGCACAGGGCAAACACAGCTGTCAGCAGCGTTACCGCAAGGATGGCATCCGCATTTTGCCTGACATTCCAGAACCGCGTCATTGCTACTGCATCGTTATGTCAAAGACAGGGATGCGGGCATCAGGCCGCCCCTGGAAGTTCACCTTCTTGGCTTTGCCATAAAGTGCGTCTTCCTGGTAGAGCGGCAGCAGCGGCGCCTGCTCGGCGGCAAGCTTCTGGATGTTCTCCAGAACCAGCTTGCGTGCTGCCGGATCGACGATCTCACGGCTCTGGTCGAGCAGCTTGTCAAGCTCCGGGATGGACGCGGTCGAATAAGGCTCGCCCGTCTTCATGATCGCATAGACAGCTGCATCGGCGTCGAGCGTCTGCGTCGAGCCCCAGCCAAGCATGAAGATCGGCCCCTTGCGCGGCACCTGTTGGACGTAGACTGACCAGTCGAGGACTTCCTGGTCAATCTTCACGCCGATGTCGCCGAATTGCTGTGCAATCGCCTGCGCAACCTCGCCATCCTTCATGTAACGATGCGTCGACTGCATCTTGATCGAGAAGCCCTCGGGAAAGCCGGCTTCGGCCAGCAGCTTCTTTGCCTTCTCCGGATCGTACGGCGCGGGCGGGATGTTAAGATAGCCGAAATCCGCGACGCCTACCTGGGTGCCGGTTGGCGTGGCCATGCCCTGAAGGATGTTGGTGACGATCGACTGGCGGTCGATCGCCAAGTCCAGAGCCTGGCGAACCTTGACGTTGTCCAGCGGCTTTTCGTTCATCACAAGGCCGAGATAGATTGTCAGGCCGCCATTCTTGACCTGCACCAGATCCGCATCCGGGCTCTGCGCGATTATCGGAGCGAGATCGACCGGCACGTTCTCTATCAGGTCGACCTCACCGGTCACCAGTGCGGTCAGCCGGGCAGTGCCGTCGGGAATGGCACGCCAGGTGACGCGCTGGATTAGAGGCTTGCCGCGCCAGTAATCCGGATTGGCTTCCAGGACAACGTGCTGGTCGGGGATGAACTCGACGAACTTGTAGGGACCGGTGCCGACTGGCTTTGACGCAAAGACGTCGTTGCCGACCTCCTTCACATAGCCAGGCGGCACTATGTAGGCGGGATAACGGCTCATGCGGGTCGGCAGGAGTGGATCCGGGCCGCTGGTCTTGATACGGACAGTGTAGGGATCGACCACTTCGACGCTCGAAATCGTACGGATATAGGAGAGCGTCGGCGATTTTGCGTTGGGATCGATGATGCGATCGATCGTGAACTTCACGGCATCCGCGTTGAAAGCTTCACCATTGTGGAATTTCACGCCCTGCCGAAGCTTGAATTCCCAGGTGGTGTCGTCAATGGCGGTCCAGGACTCAGCGAGGCCCGGTACGAGGGTCATGTCCTTGTCGCGCATTACGAGCGTGTCGAAGATGTTGTCGACGATGGTTGCAGCTTCGCGAAGGAAGCCGGGGTCCATGGCCGAGGTCGACACCTGGCGCGCAATCGTGATTTCGCTATCTTGTGCCGAAGCAACGCCGATTGGCAGAAGAATGGCTGCCGCCAGCGCAAGAGCTTTCAATAATCTCATGACGGGGATTCTTTCTCCGTTGGGCTATTGCCGCGCCCGCGGCGCAGGAAAAGGCTGTTAACGAAGAGACGATATATGATATATTGTGCCTGCACAAGGTATGAGCGGAGATGTTCGCGTGGTAAAAATTGAGGCAGATTTGCTAAAGAAGAGGGCATCGTGAGCATATCGTCATTCACCGCAGCACCGCGGAAAAGCCTGGTGGCCTATGTCGAAGACGAGTTGCGCGGCGCCCTGATCGAAGGACGCCTCGAGCCGGGCATGCGACTGGTCACCAAGGAACTGGCCGACACGCTTGGCATGAGTATCACACCGGTGAGAGAGGCCCTCGTGAGGTTCGCGGCCTCCGGCGTGCTTACAGCGGAACCGGCGCAGTCTTTCCGCGTGCCGACGCTGGATGGTGCGCAGTATTCCGAAATCTCCGAGGTGCGCAAAGCCGTGGAAGGACTGGCGGCGGCAAAGGCTGCGGCTCGCATCACCGCTTCGCAGATCGACGAAATGGAAGTGTTGCTGGCACAATATCTGGTTGCGAAATCGGCAGGAGATCCCCACGCGGCTTTGAAGATCAACAAGGAATTCCGCTTCGTTCTTTATGCAGCAGCCGGCATGCCGACCCTGCTTGGCGTCATCGAGACACTTTGGCTGAAAGCGGGACCCGGCTTCAACTATATGTATCCCGAGGAGCGGCAGCCCCTTGCCGAGCACCACAACTACGAGGATTTGCTGGCGGCGTTGCGAAGCCGTTCGGCGGACGGCGCCCGAATTGCCATCGAGCATGCAATCAATGACGGCGCCAACCGCGTACTGGAAGCGATTGCCTTGCGCGAGGGCGCAAGCAGCGCGGCCTGACCTCAGGTCGCGGCAAAGCTCATTGCAGCGCCGTGCATCAGTGACGGGTCCAGTCTGATATCTGCGGCGTTGGTGGTCAGAACAACTTCGAACATTCCGCCCATGCCGCGGTTGAGATCGAGGTTCTCGACAATATCAAGCCATCCGCATCCGAAGGCGACGCGCGTCGCAGCTTTCTTCGCGACTGTGACCGAAGTCGTTTTCAGTGCATGACCGGCCATGATTTCCAACGCCTTAACGATCGAAGGCGACGAGGCGACGGCGAGGCGTATGCCGGCAATACCTGTCGCGCCATTTGAATGTGCGCGCGCGGCCGGGATGCGATGGCTGCGCCCCTGCTTGTCCTCGACAATGAAGGGCAGCGCATCGTCGCCATCGGCTCCGACGCCAGCCATCAAGAGATCGAGCGACCATGCCTCACCCGTAGCCAGCGTGTTCGCCACCTTGACCGGCCCTCGCGTCGGCAGACCGGCCGATGCCAGGCGGCCATGCACCGCTTCCACATCGTCGACCACGAAGGAATAGTCCGCCCATCCCTCGCCGCTGGCGAGGTATCGCCCCACCCGGTGCGCCGCAGCCTTGGCCGGTTCAGCAAAGGTGCTCAGCAACAAATAAGAACCGTCGGCGAAACAGATGAAGCGATTGAGCATCGAGCCTTCGACGCTGTCTTCGCGCTGTTGAACGGTGAAGCCCAGCGCCTCATAGTCCCGCACCGCTGCCTCGAGATCGTGAACCAGAATGATGAGATGGTCGAAAGCAAAGCTCACTCGATAGTTCCTGCAAGCTGATTGAACCGTAGGATGGAAATAGATTTTGCAGACTCGGCGTTAAAGGCTTTCGCGCGGAAGATCATCGCGCCGGCCCCATTCGTTCCACGAGCCGTCATAGATCTTCCAGTTGTTGTTGCCCATGCGCAGCAGTTGAAAGGCAAGCACAGCGGCGGTCACGCCGGAGCCGCAAGTGCACAGGATCGGTCGATCCAAATCAATACCTGCATCGCGAAAAGTGCGCTCGGCCTCCTCCGGCGAAGTAAACCGGAAATCACCACCCTGATGCATCATTGTGGTCCAGGGCAGATTGCTCGCGCCCGGCATATGGCCACTGGCCAAGCCTGGATATCCTGATGGAAGCGCGCCGGTAAACCGCTCGCTGGTCCTGACATCCACCACCTGGGCCTCGCCGCTTTTCAGCGCTTGCGCGACGTCTTTCCATCCGGCGATGTCGTCTGCAGGCTGCGAGGGAGTGAAAACCCGTTGTGCCCAAGGCGCCGTGTCGCCCGTCTCCAGCGGCCTACCCTCCGCCTTCCAACGGCGCAGCCCACCGTCCAGTATCGCGACCTTGTCGTGACCGAAGCGACGGAACATCCACCATACGCGTGCCGAAACATAACTCGCATCGTAGATGACAACGGTTGTGTCGTTGTCGATGCCCAGTGCACCGACAACTGCCGCGAACCGCTTTGCTGATGGCATCATATTCGGATAGGGCGAAGCCTGATCCGATGCCTCCTCAAGGTCGAAATGGCGAGCTTCGGGAATATGTTCAGCGCGATAAGCATCAAGCCCAGTCTTGCCCGCCTCCGGCGCAAACCAGGCACAATCCAGGACTACGAGATTTGAAGCGCCGAGATTATCCGCCACCCATGACGGTTCAATCAAAAAATTCATCGGTCTGGACCTCGATTTATGGATATATGATATATCCTACGTTATCGAGCCCTGAGTCACAAGCGAAAGAGCTTCAATTAAGGAAATACGGAGGCGCGTTCTCGGTGCGACCGCCGTCCAATATCTGGGCATTGCCTTCCACGAACTTGCGACAAATTCGGTCAAATATGGCGCGCTTTCGACGCCCACCGAACGTATCGACATAGAATGGAAGGTCGCGGAAGAAAATCCGTCGCATATCTGCCTGACGTGGAAGGAGAGCGGCGGTCCAGTTGCGCATGAACCAGACCGCAAGGGTTTCGGGGAGAGTGGTTCTTGAAGGAGTGGCCCCTGCGGCCGTGAACGGGATCGGCAGTGTCGCTTTTGCGCCCGATGGTCTCACTTGGATGCTGGAAGCACCCATAGAGAGCCTGACCTAACGGATTAATGGGCGCCCTCCCCGGTCCTACCGGTTAGTTAACGGCCGTTGCCCAAGTTGCTGATCCACTGGAACGAAGCTTCGCGCGTCGCGTTGCTCGCTCTCAACTGACGGCAGTTGGCCGGCTCTTCGAGTCCTCCTGCCATTGCGGGAGCTTCATAATGCAAATCATTCGGACAGAAGTCGTCCAAACAAACACCTCCACCGGCGAGCCGATCCTGCGCGTGATATTTTGTGGTGAAGGCGGTGATTGCGTCACCATCGACATGGCGACTGTTGAAGGTCAAGCGGAAGATGACGAAGCCGCTCTAGACCGAGCCAGGGCGATCTTGGTCCAGACCGGTACCTTCGGTGGGGCGGCCAACGATTACGATGCCAGGAGCAACGGCAATTTTGACGAAGTGGCCGTCACTGGGGCGAGTGACGAGAACGGCGGGGTCTATATCTTTATCTTTGAATATCGAGATGGCGACGGCGTCAGGCAGGTTCCTCCCTCCAAAATGCCGAGCCTCAAAGCGGCGCGAAACGAAGCAATTCGTTGCGCAATCGATCTCCTGGTTGACCTGCAGGCGGGCACCGATGATCTCTCCGGATGGTTGGGACGCGTCCGGGGCGAGAGCGGCGAAACGCTCTGCACCATTGACGTGCAGGAGGCTGAAGCCGCCCGCCAGCGAGCCGATGACTTGTCAAGCGTCGCCCTCCTCCGAATTTGATCATGGCAGCGCAGGGTTTGATCCACGGTCCGCTTGGGGAAACCTGTTTGCACCTTTGCGTTGATATGCAACGCTTGTTTGCGCCGGGCGGGCCATGGGCCGTACCGTGGGCGCAGAAGGTGATGCCGGCAATTGAGGAACTGGCTTCGCGGCATCCGATGCAAACGCTGTTCACGCGCTTCATTCCGGCTGCACGACCCGGTGAAGGGCCAGGCATGTGGGCCCAGTACTATCGCCGCTGGGCCGATGTCACCCTTGCCAAAATTGATGCGGAGCTGGTCGAGCTGATGCCATCTCTGGCGCGTTTCGTGCCACCAGCGAGAGTCCTCGACAAGCATGTCTATTCGCCTTGGACCGAAGGGCACCTCGATGGGATCCTCAACGGTTCAGGGATCAACACCTTGGTAATCACTGGGGGAGAAACCGACGTTTGCGTCCTAGCCACCGTACTCGGCGCCGTCGATCGCGGCTTCCGAGTCGTTCTGGTAATGGACGCCATCTGCAGTTCCGCCGATCAGACCCACGATGCGTTAATGGAACTCTACCGCTCCCGCTTCAGCGAGCAGATCGAGGCGGTGACGGTCGAAGAGGTGCTGGATGGCTGGCAGTATGTAAATCTGGAGGGACTATCGTGAAGGCCATCTTCCGGGACAACGGATTGACTATCGCCTTGGTGACGCTGTTTCTGTTCAGTGTGATGGGCATGATCTGGTCCGGTCACGCGCGCTATAATGAAGAGCTCCACCTGCACGGTTCGGCAACCGTCGGACTGCTAGCCTACATGGCAAGCAGCGAATTCCTTTCAGCGCTATTCGAAAACTGGGAGAGTGAGTTTTTGCAAATGTCGGCCTATGTAATGCTGACAGCGATGCTGTTTCAGCGCGGCTCAGCCGAGTCACGAGATCCCGATAACCCTGACCGGCCCGACGACGAGCTCCCGATTTCTGCACGCAGGCGTAATCCAGTCTTTTCGTGGCTCTATTCTTACTCCCTCGGCATAGCACTGGCCTTGCTGTTCATAATCTCGTTTGCCTTGCACTGGTGGGCGAGCTTGGCGGCGGCAAACGAGGAGGCCCTTCGCCATGGCAGTGGGGTTCAATCCTTGGGCAACTATCTGCTCGACTCACATCTATGGTTCGAATCTTTCCAGAACTGGCAGTCAGAGTTTCTGTCTACGGCGCTGTTGGTCGTGCTGTCGATTTTCCTGAGGCACAAGGGATCGCCCGAATCCAAGCCCGCCGACGCCGCAAACTCCGAAACCGGAACGTAAAGCTGCCGGCGCGACGAGTTCCCTAGAACGCCAATCGCGCCGGCCATTTCCTCCAGATACTCTGGCTTCGTCACAAGAGAAATATGTCGCGAAGCCAAGCAAGGAAGCCGTTACTCATCTTGGCAATTGAGCACACGCGAGCCGCGGCCCACCGTGCTCGTATCGTTGTGCCGGTGTGGCAGGAGCAGACTACCCCGTGCAGTTGGTTGTCAGAAAGCTCGAAGAACCGTCGGGCTTCCCCGTAGGTGTCGTCTCTCAAGCCTTCCCCACGCAGTTGCGGGTCCTCAAACGCAACCGTCAGTGGAGAATTGTCGGAACGCGCAATCTCTCGCAATTCGGGGGACAGGCGCTCGGTGCCAACAAGTGCATTGAGACAGCGGTCCGAGTCTCGCGCAAGCAACTCCTCCCAGCGTTGCAGGCGCTGAACGCGCGTCATCATGGGAATTGCCTCGGCCTTCACCTCGGCTACGAAATGTAGTTGATCAAGTGTTTGGTGCTTCATAGGTGCCTCCCGGATCACCAGGTGGAACGTCCAAGCCCCAAATCAGAATTTATGTCGCGCTGGAATGTCGGCAAGATCGAGGAAGGGCCGGGGCAAAATTTATTTCGCGCCTGTCAGGAATCATTGAGGCGACACTAGTCCGCATAAAACAGGCGTGTCATGCTCGGCCCGCGGCGGACCGGCAGGAAAACCGCATTGGCCGGCGCGATGAATTGAACCCTCGTCGTGTCGGCCTCTCATTTCTGAAGAGCATCTAGATGGCATGCCGCACCCGTCACAAATGGTGACATAATTCCATCGCGCAGGACTACACCCCTTCGCGCTGGTCGGCGCGAAAGCCCAAGCCACCCGCCCTGACGCGCCGGCCGTCCGTCACAAAGGAAGATCGGACAATGCCACAACTTCACGCCCGAGGTGTTGAACTGGTCGAGCTTCTGGCGCGTCGGAACGCCGGTTTATGTTAAGAAACTTCTGCGGGAAACGTCGTTTGTGCTTGGACTGTTGTTGCTACGGGATATTCCATCGAACCATCAATGAAAATGCCCGCCCCGGACCACCGCGGCGGGCGTTTTGGAACAGATGCGACTAGGCGGCTTTAGCCATTTCATTTGCAGAGGCATCGGCAAGACCGGTAAGGGCCTTGTCCGTCTGGGATTCTTCGTCAAGGGTCTGGCCGAACAACGTTGCAGCATCCTGCATCCCCAGCACTTCTGCCCAACGCTTGAGCGTGCCGTAGCGGGTCATCTCGTAATGCTCGACTGCCTGGGCCGACGAGATCAGCCCGGCATCAAGCGCCGCTGTGCCTTTGAAGGCATCCATGACTTCTTCGCCTTCAGATATGATGCCGTCGATTGCTTCGCAGGTCTTGCCTTGTGGGCGCTTTCCCATCAATTCGAATACCTGTTGAAGGCGATCGACGTGGCCCTCGGTCTCATCGCGATGTCTTTCGAATGCTCCTTTCAGATCAGGAGATTGGGCAGCACGTGCCATTTTGGGCAGCGCTTTCAAGATCTTTCGTTCAGCGTAATAGATGTCCTTGAGTGTGTCGTGGAATAGGTCTTCCAAGTTCTTTTCTTTGGCCATGGGTATTCCTCCAATCTCAGGCGATCACTGGCTCGTGAATTCGCACGGTGGTAAGTCCAACAGCCATCAATTGTTCCGATGGAAATGAATTATTTCGAGAGGGAGGTTTTGGCCGGACGATGCTATGCGTCGACGGTTTTTTGCTTGGCGCCCTCGCAAAGGATAGCCAAGAGGGGACAATTTCAGAACTCCGGAAGAGAACCGTTCATCTCAAGGTTGGATTCTCTCTCAACCCTGTCGAAACGCTCTCCTTCACAGCGAACTCGATACTGAGGCGAACCGTCTCGCTCCGGCAAATGTGCTACTATTTTGCAAAGCGGTGAAGTTGATTTCAAAATCAGGCCGGAGGTCGTGCGTCTTACGAGGGCACCGACAGCGTAGCGGTGGCACGACATGTGCGTAGAAACCACGGACCAAGGCCCATCCCATTCCTGCAAGGGGGCATGATAGTTGACGGCTGGCGACAATGGTTTTTCAGACATCAGCTTCGATCCAAGAAAGCCCACCGCCCATGGAGTGGCGGCAGGCTTCCGTTCAGCAGACGCCAGGAGTAAGGGCGAACTTGCACCTGGTCGTCTGCAACGATCAATTTCAAATTTGGTTGCGGAGAGCTGCCGCAGTGGATGAAAAAACTAGCAATTCTCTTCGAAAGGGGCGATGCAACCACTTTGACGCCGCGACGTTACGGGCTCGAAGGAGCACCGGCATGAAGACCGACGTTAGTTTTGACAGGCCTGTTTCCGTAGCCCTAGGTCCCTCTAAGAACGTCCTGGTGAACGTCGCTTCAGCCAACCAAGCCGCAGAGGTTCTCTTTACGAAGTGGCCCAACAGGCGAGGACCACGTCACCTCGAGGCTCGGAAGATGGTGATGGCGGCTTTGGAAGACCTGTCCCAATCTGCCGCCGCTCGGAAGGCCTTCGTTGAGGCGGCAGAAGAAGCCGACATTCTCGTCGATGCCGGGGATCAGTAACAGAAGCCCCTTCGGTCCTGCAAACTGGTGGCCTGAAAAAGGGCCCGCCTCTCGGAGCTGAGGCGGGCAGACTTATGACAGCTCGCTGTGGCGAGCCTATTCACCGCTACTGAAGTCAAGCAGTGATAGCCGCCCCATGGGAAGCTCAAGAGCCGGCGACGATGGTACAATCGAAGAACTCGCAATTTGCTCCAAAAACGAGCCCGGTCAAAGCCTCTACTTAAAAGCCGCATTCGGCTTACCGGCGCGTCCGCAAAAGCCAAGAAGAAGCCCGCCGTCGCGAGGGTGGCGAGGGCGGGCTCTATGCCGCCGGGGAGTAAGGGGACGCGGCAGCTCGCCGCTCATAGCACAACCCCACACAACGGGCGGCATAAAGCTAACGCTCGCTTTGCAGCAATGTTCCCTGCAAAATCTCTGGCACCGCAAGAATTCGCGATTAGCTGATGAGGTAGCTGGGATCCGCCGGTTCCAACGGCCTGCGCTGGCTATATCAGAAGAAAAGATGCATTATAGAGAAATGTCGCGCGCGTTTCTCGATCACAAACTTGACTGCAAAACCTGCGGAACAATCCGCTTGGCTATCCCTGAAGACGCTGGCGAGGACACTCCGATCCATTGCAGCACGTGCCACGGCTATCTTGGTACATGGGGAGAGCTTCAGAATGATTTCATTCATCAGTCTGGCGACGGCGTGTTCGACCTCGACCATGGCAAGATTCAGCACAAATAACGCTGTCACAATCGCGGGATTTCTATTCGCCGCAATTCGCGGCGGACCTCCTCTTTCAGAGCCTTCAGACGCCGCATCTCGTCGGGCAGCAGATCCGCATACTTCTTGCGCCAATGCCATCCATCACAATGGTTACCCGGCCATTGTCCTGGGTAATTCGCTTGACCACGCTGTTTGGAATGACGGTTGCGCCCAGTTGCTTGGCGGCTGTGATCTGCAATGATACGATCGGCTCGGGTCGTAAGAAGCCGCCTTTCGGTTCGAAATATCCGTAGTCTGTGTCCGTTAGTCCGATCAACTGCGGATATCGTCGTTTCAGTTCGGCGGACGATAATAACTCATGCTCGATCCCATGCTGCTGCGCGATCTTGACTGTTGCCTCCACGAAATCCTCGCCACTGGTCGGCCGTTCGGCCCCGATTATCAGCGTACCGCTCCGCTCCATCAGGTCCGCATTGAATGTTCGCTCCAGATCGCTCAGAATTTCCTGCGAGCGCCTGACTAATGGCACATAGGCGGATCCTTCCCCCACAGCATTGCGGGTTACACGGGCAGGCTCATGACTCGATCCATTCGGGTGTGGTGGCAGATAGCGATCGACACCGATGACCTTCGCGCCCCGCTTGGCCAGTTGATAAAGCGTAGCCGCGCCTACGGCGCCTAAGCCAATGACGGCGAAGTCGGCCGAGAGAGTGTCCTTTGTGGCGGTCGCTTTCGCGGTAGCCGAAGGTTTGATCAAGATTGTCACAACTTCACGCGGATTTCCGCATGAAATGCAGGCCGGTCAGCTCATCGGTGAAACCCCACTTCTCATAGAAGGGGACCATCTCCGCAAGGCAATAGAGCTCCCGGTGCTTGATACTCACCAATGCGGGATTGTTCATCACTGTCTCCATAAGCAGTCCGCCCAATCCGGTATTGCGCCATGTGCTTTTGACGATGATGTCGAAGATCATTGCCTTGTAGACGCCATCCGTCATTGCCCGGGCGAACGCTACGAGTTCGTCAGCGTCAGGATCGATGAAAGCGAAGACTGGGCCACCGGAGGCGAGTGCTTTCACAACGTCGGCTTTGGTCCGCCCCTTTGTCCACCACTCTTCCTGAAACAGCGCCACCAGTTGGTCGACCTGGTGGTCGTTCAAGGAGTGATGCATCTGCAGCTGGCTTTTGTCGCGCGTGGTGTCGTTCATGTGTGCCTCGGTGGATATTTGGATGGATTGGCTCAACTGCCGGCAAGAGTTTGCAGTTCGAGAAGCTTTTGCTCCGACATGGGGATGCCAAAAAGCTCGGCCTGGCGGCGGTTCTCGTAGCGCCGAGCGCCCGGCAGCCTCTCCTGGCCGGCATCGATGAGACGATCGCAGAGAACCGAAACCCGTCCGGCAAAGTCGTTGTTGCCCCCGCGCTCCGGGTCGATGACGATCAACAGCTGTCCAGCCTTCGGCGTCTGCGCGCCGACACAGTCGGCGAAATCATTCTCGACCGATAATTGCCCGCCGGTGAGCGCGCCGGCCATCAGCTCGACCATAAGCGCGATCGATGATCCTTTGTATCCGCCGAAGGTATTGAGCGCACCGCCCGCGAGCACGGCATGAGGGTCGTTAGACGGTTTTCCTTGGGCATCGACGCCCGTCCCAGCGGGCAATTTTTTATTTGCCAGGGCGTGAAGCCTGACTTCGCCGTTGGCCATGACGCTAGTGGCCTGATCGACCACCAGCGGATCCGCCGCGGCAACCGGCGTGGCAAACGCAAGCGGATTGGTGCCGTATACCGGGGCGCGACCACCATGCGGGACGACATTTGCCAGACCGTTGACGAAGGTAATCGCCATCAGGCCTCTTCGTGCGAACGGCTCGACATCCGGCCACAGGGCACTGAAATGATGAGAATTGCGGGTAGCCACGACCGCGATGCCGGTCTCCTTGACGGCCGCATTAATTGCTTCTGCTGCGACGGCGAGTGCTGGTTGGGCAAATCCGTTGCGGGCATCGATGCGAATGAAAGACGGGCTGATGACAGAGACTTCGGATTCAGCTTTTCCGTCAACCCAGCTCGTGTCAAGCGATGCGAGGTAGCCCGGAATACGAAAGATTCCGTGGCTGATCGCGCCATCGCGCTCGCAGCCGGCGCAATTCTCTGCAAGGATGTCGGCGACGAACGCCGATGTCCCATGCTTCAGGAAGATCTGGAGGAGTAGGGATTTCAGTGCGTCGAATTTGACGCGGACGTCCTGGTGTTCATGTCTCATGGGTATGGCTGCCGATAGGAGGAATGGTGTCGGTGGACGACGGAGCGTGCGCGTCACCAGCGCGGCGCGGGGTCGAGAGAAATTTTCGAAGGCAATTCTCGAGAAGCCGGGAGATGTTGTTGTCGTAGCCGTTGTGGGAAAGACTGCCGCAGAAGGTGATCGAGCCGACCGAGAACAGGCCGCCGCCGTTCTCATCGATGCCGTAGACGATGTTTGAGCGCGTGCCACCGTAGGGGCGCGGGCCGCCATCAAAGACGCCGGGTGTCAGCAGCTCTTCATATGTGGTCTCGAACGACGGCCCATGTCCTTCGGAGGCCGCGACAACCCTAACGAAGTCAGGCGTTCCAAGCTCTGCGCAGGCCTGGTCGATCTCGAAGCCGGCAGCGCCGCCACCTGACAGGCCGAAGTCGCCAAGCCTTTCGTCGGCAGAAATGCCCTCAAAGAGGAAAGCCAAGTCTTCGGCAAACGACTCTTCTGTGCGGAGGTAGTAGGTCCCCTCGAAATTTCCTTCGGCGGTAAAGCCGACGCCGGCAACTTTCTGGGGAGGGATGCCATTTCGTCGCCATAACCCTCCGTACTCGCCATCGAGTTGGTTGTAGTATTCACCGGGTTTGCTGGCCCAGACGCGCATGCCGCCCTCGGCGCGTCGCAGCTCGAGGATGTGGGGCAAGTTTTGGTCGCGGCCGATTTTCCAGTAAAAGCCGTTACCCCCAAGATACATCAGCCGCCCGCCGCCTTTACGGTAAGCGAGGACGGCCTCGATCGTTCGGCGCGTATGATATTCAGGATGGGAGCCAGTCAGGACCACATCGTAGGGCAAGAGAGCATCGACCCCCTCGCGGTCCAGGTCTTCGTCGGTCAGCACGTCGAATGCAAAACCCTTTGTGGTCAGCCAGTCGATCAGATGCGAGTCTGCCGGGAAGCCGCGCATTCCCGAGCCGTGCTCGTCAAAATAGACAAGATACCCCGGACGCATCGTCATGATCGGGCGCAGCCGCGAGGATATCGTCACGCCCGATCCATCTGGGTGGCGGTTGTAGGTGGAATAGCCGAAGCTGCCGACCACATCCGGGTTGTGGGGATAGGCCGCCCAATCCTTCACGCGGGCTTCAAGTGGGCCGGCAAAGTTTCCGCGCGCATGATTGGCATAGGCCATGTAGGTGAAGGTCGGCGCCAGGAAAACGATTTTCTGTCGCTGAGCGTTGGTGCCCGGAAGGACATAAAACGGAATAGTGTCAGTCGCGATCTCATTGTCGACCACAAGGCCATAGACGCCAGAAGGCACGCCATCGGGCACGGTGATCGCGATCGTCGTCTCCCATGCGCAGTCGCTCAGGTCGTCTGAATGGAAGGTGATTGCCGCGTATTCGTCAGGTGCGACCTTCCAGTCCATGTGACGGCCGGTCCAGGAGGAAGAGCGGACGGCGCGCATTGGCAGGTTGATCAGGTTCAGTCTGCGAGATCGGTCAAAATCGTCACTGACCCATTCGGAATTGCCGCTATCGGCAAAGGTCCATTGCGCGATGATCTTGCGATTGAACTCGGCACCCTCTGGCGAAACTACCGAGAGACGCGGCGCCTCGATCGAGCCGTTGAAGCAGTCTTCGGGGTGGCCGGACCACTGCGCCGCAAGGCAGATATGGTCGACATCGTGCAATGCTTCCCGCATACTTACGACCGGTCTGGAAACCACCGATAGCTTCGCCGTCTCCATGGGTGATGTGCGCACGATCACGCCGTTATCCGAGAAAATGACCTCCAGCCTGCTCCAGACATTCAGCTTGAGCGAAAGATCCAGGCTTTCGACATGCGCCGGCGACTGAAGACGCTTGAGGAAGAGCTTCCCGTCATTAACGATCAAGGCGACACCGGTGGTACCAGTTGAGTCCTGCAGCGAGAAGATCGTTTGATCGGTGGCGCTGACGAGGCCCGGTCGGATTGAAAGTTCGACGATGAGATCTCCCACGATGGGGAGAGATGGCAATGTTCCGTACGCGCAGGATCCGAGATGGGTTTTCTGCTCTTTCGCCGGATAGATTGGCGATATGCCGAACTCAACCTCTAAGCTTTTCAAACCGGGACCAAACGGATTGGGGTCGCAGCAATCCAGCCGCACGACCTTGGCGGCGATCTTCCTGTCTCCAAGCGAGGAGATCTTGAAATCGAGCTGTTCGCCCGGCCGGGCGCTGAGCGGTATGACGTAGCCAATGAGCGCCGGCGGATTGTGTTCTCTGGCAGACATGTTTCACCAATGGGAGGGCAATTGGTCGAGGCAGTGGGTTGCGAGGTTGTCTGCCGCTTCGAGTGACGAAAGGCACGGCTGGACATTCAAGGAGCCAAGTGTTAAATAGAATATCGTATACGTTATCCGTTCGTGTCAACCCTTATCTGGATTTGACAATGCGAGGCCCCGCATTGGCGTCAAAGCATTGCGACCTGATATCGAATACGTTATTCGATATCCCTTACATTGATCGCAGACTCGGAGATTTCATTGCCCCTTAACCCCGCAGATCTGCCATCGCTCGGAACGGCCCCAACGGCATCCGACATCATTGCCAAGCACATCCGGGAAGCGATCGTGAGCGGGGAGTTCGACGAGGGCGAACCGATCCGCCAGGACGACGTCGCAAAGCTGTTCGACGTCAGCAAAATCCCCGTGCGTGAAGCGTTGAAAAGACTCGAAGCTGAAGGGCTTGTAGAGTTCCAGAAAAATCGCGGCGCCGTGGTGACGAGCGTTTCCGAGCCGGAAATCGCGCAGATCTTCGAAGTTCGCGCAATGCTGGAATCAAACGCCATCAGATTATCCGTTCCCAGAATGACGGCGCGTACGTTCCAAAGGGCAGAGGAGTATTGCGACGCGTTCGCCCAAGAGACGAATGTCGCGAGATGGGCGGAATTGAACTGGCAGTTCCACTCCTGCCTCTACGAGGATGCGGAGAGGTCATTCCTTCTCAATCTGATCCGGTCGGTCAACGATCGTATTGAGCGGTATCTTCGGATTCAGCTCACTTTGTCAGGTGGAACCGGTGTTGACGACAGAGAGCATCGCGAGATCCTTGCCGCATGCAGGGATCGAGACGCCGACAAGGCCGCTGACCTGCTGACGCAACACATCACCAAGGCATGTGAGTCTCTACTGGCCAACATTCGAAAGTAGGCGTCGCTTCCAGATTTGAAGTTGCCACGTGCTGCCTTCATCGCTCATCGGAGCGGCAGGAGCCTGCGCAGACTTGCGCCATTCAAAAGTCCAGCGCGCCTATTCGAACTGCTCAAGAATTACGCATGCCGGATTATCCGCCGCTTTTCCACTTTTTCACTGTTGACGATAATCGTTTATCGTATACGATATCTAAAAATGGCCACCTGACAGCGGAGCCGCTGACGTGGTGCAATACGCTGGAGACATCCGCATGCAATTTGAAAGATCACTGACAACCGTCGAGCTGCACACGTGCGGTGAAACATTCCGCCTCGTCATCCAGGGCTTGCCGAAGATCCCCGGAGCGACCATCGTCGAGCGTCGAGCGTGGTTGGAGGAGAACGCGGACCAATACCGACGGGCAATCATGTTGGAGCCTCGCGGTCATAAGGACCTTTACGGAGGCCTTCTCACGGAGCCGGTCAGCGCGGATGCCGATTTCGGCGTGATCTTCCTCAACAACATGGGCTACAGCCCCCATTGCGGCCATGGCGTCATTGCGCTGGCAACCGCAGCGCTTGAGCTGGGTTGGGTCGAACGCAAATTCCCCGAAACTCGCGTCGGCATCGATGCGCCATGCGGCTTCATCGAAGCTTTTGTCGAGTGGGATGGAAAGCGGGCAGGCAACGTTCGCTTCGTGAATGTTCCGTCCTTTATCTTCATGCGCGATGTGACCGTCGAAACGCCAACCTTCGGCAAGGTAACCGGCGACATCGCCTATGGCGGTGCCACCTATTTCTACGTTGATGGGCGTCCTCACGATATCGCCATCCGAGAGAAGGATGTGCAGAAGATCCAGCAGTTCGGATACGAGATCAAGACCGCCGTGAATGCCGAGATGTCCGTGGTTCACCCGGAAGTCCCCGAGTTTGATGACGTCTATGGTGTCATGGTCTATGGCGATCCCCGCCACGATGGCTCGACCCAGGCGAACTGCTGTGTCTACGCGGATCGTGCAGTTGACCGATCGCCCACCGGCTCCGGTACCGCCGGCCGCATCGCACAGCTTTATCTTCGAGGTGAGCTCTCGAGCTCGGAAACACTGGTGAACGAGTCGATCATCGGCACCGTGTTCAAGGGGCGTGTCCTAAGCGAGACAAAGGTCGGCGATTTTGATGCCGTCATCCCCGAAGTCAGCGGCAAGGCCTACATATGCGGGTTTGCGAATTGGACGATCGATGAGGAAGATCCGCTGACCTACGGCTTTCTCGTTCAGTAACAGGCGGCTTTCCCGCCACAGAAATCGTATCATCAAACGTATACGATATTCCATCCAAGCAAAAGAAGGGAACTAGAATGCGCTTTACATCCATGGTCCTGGCAACCGCTCTCATGGCGTCCACGTCCACATTCGCCCACGCTGATCAGCTGGACGACATCATCTCGGCAGGTAAACTTCGTTGCGCCGTGGAGCTGGACTTCCCGCCGAATGGAGCACGCGACAAGGACAACAAGCCGATCGGCTTTGACGTCGACTACTGCAATGATCTTGCCAAGGCTCTCGGCGTCGAAGCGGAAATCGTCGATACCCCTGATCCGGATCGTATCCCTGCAGTGCTGTCCGGCCGCGCCGATATCGGCATCGCGGTAGCGTCCGACACGCTTGAACGCGCCAAGACCATCGGATTTTCCATCCCGTATTTCGTCTTTACGACTGTCATTCTGGCTCGGGAAGATTCCGGCATCAAGAGCGCGGCCGACATCAAGGGACATACGGTTGGCGGGCCGGCGGGTGCCTACGAGACACTCGCTCTCAGCGACACTGTCAAATCGTTCAACGACCCGGCGACCAAGCTCTTGACCTTCCAGTCGCAGTCCGACGCTTTCCTCGCGCTCGGCCAGAAGCAGATCGATGCGACCTACACGACATCGACCATCGCAACGCATCTCATTCAGTCCGGCAAATACCCGGGCCTGAAGATCGTCGGCGACGCGCCCGTCGATGCTGACTATTGCGCCATCCTTGTGCAGCGTCAGGAACAGGGACTTCTCAATTACGTAAACCTGTTCCTGAACCGACAGGTCCGTTCCGGACGGTACGCGGAACTCTACGCGAAGTGGGTCGGCACAGAAGGCGGTCCTGCCCCGGACCTGACTGTCGCGAAGACCTACCGCTAAAGACTTTGTCCGCGGCTAGCCTCAACGCCTCTCAATGAGCGCAAAAGGCAACCTGATATCCCAGGTGCGATCTTTGGATCGTGCCTGGGAATCCAAAAAACAGGGGAACACAATGCACCTTCGCACAACCATTTTATTGGCCGCCTTGATGGTCTCGACATCTGCGCCGACTTATGCCGATCAGTTGGATGATATCATCTCAGCCGGCAAGCTACGCTGCGCTGTCGAGCTTGATTTTCCGCCAAATGGCGCGAGAGACAAGGATAACGTGCCGATCGGATTTGACGTCGACTATTGCCATGATCTCGCCAAAGCTATCGGCGTCGAGGCTGAGATCATCGATACGCCTAATGCCGATCGAATTCCTGCTGTCCTTTCCGGCAGGGCCGACGTGGGCATTGCGGTTGCCTCGGACACGCTCGAGCGTGCGAAAACCATCGGGTTTTCGATACCATACTTTGTCTTCAAGATGGTCGTTCTGTCGCGAGTCGATGCAGGTATCAATGGCCCCGACGACATCAAGGGTCATACAGTGGGCGGGCCCGTTGGCGCTTACGAGACCCTGGCCTTGGAGGCTGCCGTGAAGCAGTACGCCGATCCCAAGGGCAGTATCCTGAAACTGCAGTCGCAATCCGATACGTTCCTAGCTCTCTCCCAAAAGCAGATCGACGCCACCTGGACGACGTCGACGGGTGCCGCCGCGATCATTCAATCGGGCAAGTATCCGGGCTTCAAGATCGTTGGCGACGCAGCCGTCGCTCCCGCGTATTGCGGCATTCTCGTCAAGCGCGATGAACAGGGCCTGCTCAATTACGTCAATCTCTTCATCAATCGACAGGTTCGTTCCGGGCGCTACGCGGAACTCTACACGAAGTGGGTGGGCAAAGAAGGTGGCGAGCCTCCGGCCCTGACGGTATCTGGCGCCGATCGCTAGCCCACCCTCGAGTTCTTTCCCGCAAACAACCCACCGGATAAAGAGGGTAGCAAATGTCCTACACTTTCCAGTGGCGCCCGGTTCTTCGGGCGCTTCCAGAAATGCTCTGGGGAGCACTGGTAACCCTTGAGATTGCGATCCTCGCAATGGTGATCGGGACAGCGCTCGCGGTTGTTCTGGCGCTTGCCAAAAGATCCGGAAACAGGACGCTTTCCGGCCTTGCTGATGTTTGGATCGAGACTGCACGAAACACGCCAGCACTCTTTCAGATCTATATGATCTATTTCGGCCTGGGCTCGTTGGGAATTCGGGTCGATTCTTACACTGCCTTGGTCGTTGGGATCACCTTCAACAACGCAGGTTACCTCGCTGAAACCTTCCGCGGCGGCTTTTCGGCTGTGCCCGAAACACAGATCCGTGCCGCTCGGTCGCTTGGCATGGGGGCGGTGCAGACGATGTGGCATATCGTATTGCCGCAAATGTTGCGTGCCGTATTCCATGCCATGACGAACCAGATGGTGTGGTCAATATTGATGACGTCGCTCGGGACGATTGTCGGTCTGACCAGCGACCTGACAGGTGTGACGCAGCAGCAAAACGTGCTGACCTACCGGACCTTCGAGTTCTTTATGGTCGCGGCCGTTCTCTATTACCTGATCTCCAAGACATTCACCGTCGGCGCGCGACTGCTCGCCTGGCGTCTGTTCCGCTACTGAGGAGTGCCCGATGTTTTTTGACGCCTCATTATCGTGGAGCGATATCGTCTACCTCTTGCAAGGTGCTTTGGTGACGATCGCTATCACTGCCGCCTCTGTCGCCATCGGCACGGTACTGGGGGTGCTGTTCGGCCTCATCCGCGCCGGCGCGCCATGGTGGATCAGCGGCCCGATTGGTGGAATTCTCGACATCTTTCGCTCGGTTCCGCTTCTAATCCAGCTGGTGCTGTTCAATTCATTCAACAGCATGTTTCGGCTGCACTGGCCGGGTTACACTGTGGCCTGCCTGTGCCTGGGCATCTATGCGGCAGCCTTCTGTACTGAAATCGTTCGAAGCGGGGTTTCGGCCGTACCGACGACGACGCGCAGAGCGGCCCGGTCACTTGGCCTGACCTGGGGCAAAGAGGTGATCTCGATCACCCTGCCGATGGCGACCAGGATCGTGTTTCCAAGCTGGATCGGTCTGGCGCTCGGCGTGATGAAGGACACGTCGCTGGTTCTGTGGATCGGCATCATCGAGCTCCTTCGCAGTTCCCAGATCGTCACGACCCGCGTTCAGGAGCCGCTTCTGATCCTGACCATCACAGGTCTGATTTATTTCCTGATGAGCTTCCCCATCGCGAGGCTCGGCGCCCGACTTGAAAAAAGGTGGCAGATCCAATGATTGAAATCGAAAACGTCCATAAACATTTCAGCACGCTTCATGTCCTTAAGGGCGTCAGTCTGACTGTCAACAAAGGCGAGGTGCTGTCGATGATCGGTGGATCCGGTTCCGGAAAATCGACAATGCTGATGTGCATCAATGGCCTTGAGCCCATTCAGGGAGGCCGAATCAGCGTCGACAACGTCGACGTTCTTGCGAAAAGTACAAATCTCAACAAGCTCCGCCAACGAATTGGCATCGTTTTCCAGCAGTGGAATGCCTTTCCCCACCTCACGGTGCTGGAAAACGTTATGCTGGCGCCAAGGAAAGTCCTTGGGAAATCGAAGGCGGAGGCCGAGGCTATCGCGGTCGAACAACTCAAGCATGTCGGGCTTGTCGAGAAGCTGAAAGCGTTTCCGTCGCGTCTTTCCGGTGGACAGCAGCAGAGAATGGCGATCGCGCGCGCATTGGCCATGTCACCGGACTATATGCTGTTTGACGAGGTCACATCCGCACTAGATCCTCAACTGGTCGGAGAAGTGTTGGATACACTGCGCATGCTGTCCCAGGAGGGGATGACGATGATCGTAGTGACGCATGAAATGCGGTTTGCCCGCGAGGTCTCTGATCGTGTGGCATTTTTCCGCGAGGGCCTCATCCACGAGCTTGGAACGCCAGATCAGATATTTGATAGCCCGCAACGTTCTGAAACCGCGGACTTCCTACGCTCTGTGCTGTAGAGGGAGCGAGTGATGCAGCGATTTCGCACGCCGAGTTCGCTACAACATTTCGTCAGTATTTTCTCCGCGATCCAAAATCTCTTCGTCCCCAGACGCTCCAAACACTCAGCCATCGCTGTTCATCTGCATCGCTTCGCGTCCATGGCACATTGGAAGGCGGTCACCGCGACAGCCGCCTAATCCAACCAGCGTGCCGAAAGCTTACTTGATCGAGTTAACCTGACATCACCGAAAAACGCATTGCCCCGGGGCCAATCCATTGGGCGATATAGGTCGGGTCAATTTTCCAGCGAAGATCAGTGCAGACTGCTGAGGCATCGTCGCGATTCCATTAGACCGACATGGACTGCGGCATCAGCCGGGTCCACCATGCGATGGCGCGAACCGCGCTCTATGAAGTAGCGCACATCATGCTGACGCGCCACGCGCTTTCAACCCGTTGGTAGGCCTATTGGGTGACCCGCGAGACGGCAGACATCAGTTCCTTCGGATCTGGCGCGCCAAACATGTATCGTCCGCCCTCCGGAACCTCCGTAAAACTCCAGCGAACAATGCCTTGTCGGTCCAGCAGGAATTGGCCGACCAACTGACCATGGCCGGTAGCCATCATTTGATGGTCGGCTTCAGTAACTTCGTAATGGTCTTTCCTGTTGAGGATTTCGGTCGCGGCGAACGGGTCCATGGGTTCTGGCAATTCGTTCGGAATATTGACCCGCATGGCCATAGCCGTCGCCATCGAGACTTTGTTCGGCCATGCCGTTTCGTTTTCGGTGAATTCGATGTTGGGAAGTCCAAACGCGCGGTGCGAAGCGCGTTCGGGATCGGAGGCCGCAAGTAGGTTCGGTATCGGATGGTAGCGGAAATAAAGCCGCGCACGTTCGATTGGCGTGTTGACCACAGTCAGGCTCTCGACGCCCTTTTCGCGCAGTTCGGGATCGAGCCGCGCTTGCGCGGCGATATGGCGCCGGCAGAACGCGCAATGCAAACCGCGGAACAGCCCGACCAGCACCGGCTTTTGGCCGCGAAAGTCGTCGAGCGAGATCTTGCCTTCCTGAGTGATGGCGTCGAGCACCACGTTCGGCGCGCGATCGCCCGGCTGAAGTGGACCCAAGTCGGTATGCGCAGACATTCCAACCTCCCACCCGGCTAGTCGAGAAAAGGCAGCACCACAAGCGCTTCCGGGTCAAGCCCGTGCTGGGCGCAAATATCCTGCGCCAGGGCAAAGTAACGTTCGGCCTCGGCCAGATTATCGAGGTCGAGATTTAGCGTTGCGAGACCATCATAGCACGGAAACAGCAGCTGCGGTTCGCCTGTTTCGCCGGCAACGTCCAGCGCTTCGTCGAATAAGCCAGCGGCCAGTTCCGGACGGCCGTGGCACTGGTGGATCTGCCCAAGCACAATCAACGGTACCGGCAAATGCTCGCGCTGGTCGAGCGCACGGTCGATCTCGATGGCCTTCTCCGCAGCCGGTATGCCCTCCGTTGGGCAGCGGTCGGTGAACGTGCAGCAGGCGACCGCCAGATTGGCGAGAAGTCGCGCCTGGAAGCCGAGATCGCCAATTCGGCGCGCCACGTCAAGGCCGCGCCGGCAGACCTCCATCGCCTGTGCCGGATCGATGGTGGTGTAAAGCACCCCGAGATTGGTGTAACCGCGGCAGGCCGTCCCTAGCAGACCGGCGGCTTCGGCCAATTCGATGCTTCGCTCGACGTCGCGTACGGCTTCGCCGATTCGCCCGAGCCGCGCCAGCGCAACGCCCTTAGTGTTGAGCGCCTCGGCGGTCACATGCGTGGCATCACGTCCCGCTTCGGAGACATCGTCTAGTGTCATCGCGCACGCGCAGTCGAGCGCCGCGTCGGCCCATTTTGCAGCCTGAGCGTGATCTCCGCTGCGGAACGCAAGGCGGCCGCGTTCTTGCCAGAGATACGCCTGCTCGATTGGGGAGTCCGCTCCGTCGAGGAGCGCTGCCGCCTCGGCATAGCGGGATTCCGCGCTGTCGCGGTTGCCGACGTCCCAGAGCAGCCGGCCGATCTTACGTAGAACCCGCGCCGAGGCGACGCAATCGCCAGTTTCATGGTACGCCTTCAAGACTGTCAAATACTGTTCGTGCGCTGTCCCGCGCCGCCCGACCGGACCGCATAGGTCGGCTATACGCTCGGCTATTGCCAGTTTCAGCGGTGTTTGCCCGATCGCGTCCAATGCTTCCAATGCTCGCTCGTAGAAACGAAGGGCGTCGTCGTTGGCGTAAATCATGCGGGCGCGATCACCGGCCGCCTGCAGGTAGCGCGCACCCTTCTCACGCTGCGCGCTCTGTCCGAAATGATGACCGAGCACGGTCAGATCCTCGAGCCGTTCCGGGTTGTCGCCGGATAGAAATTCGAAGGCAGCGCCGATCCGGCCGTGCATGTCGGTGCGGCGTTGCAAGAGTAGATTCTCGTAGATCACGTCCTGCAGCAAAGTTTGCGTGAAGCGGTAGCATTGCGACGAAATCGAGCCCGATCCTGCAACCTCCTCGATGATTTCTGTATCGCAGAGGAGTTCGAGGCTGGCTTCAAGCCTGCCCGGGTCGGCTGTTACAGCCTTGAGCAGGGAGGCGTCGAAGCGCGGGCCGATGACCGCAGCTTCCTGGGCCAACCGGCGCACTTCTTGCGGCAGCCGGTCGACGCGAGCGAGCAACATCGCCTGTATAGTGGCAGGAATGCCGGCATTGGCTTCGCCTGCCGCAGTCCGCCATTGCTGGCCGTTGCGTGTCAGTACACCGCGATCGATCAGGCCGCGCACTATCTCTTCGACGAACAAGGGGTTGCCGTCCGCGCGGTCGAGAATCTGATCGCAGAGCGCTCCGGTTGTGTCCACCCAGCTTTTGCCCAAAAGCGCTACTAGCAGGCCGCGTCCCTCAGCGGTGCGAAGCGGCGACAGCCTGAGTGCAGTGTGGCTGACCCGGCTCGAGTCCAGCTGGTCGTTCTCCCGCGCTGGGCGATGTGTGACCACCAGCATTAAGCGCGTGCGTTCCAACCGGTCCATCACGAAACGCAATGCCTCAAGCGACACGGCGTCGGCCCAGTGCAGGTCTTCGACGACAATCAGCAGCGGCGAAAGGGCTAGGCGCCGTTCGATGATTGTGCGGATGGCGTAGAGGATTTGCCGTCGCAACTGCTCCGGCTCGACATGCTGCAAGGCAGCGTTGGGATCCTCCAGGCCAAGCACGTGATAGAGTAGGGGCATCAGTCGCTCCGCCTCCTCGCCCTGCAGGCCGAGGTCGGTCAGCAAGGCGGCGAGCTTCTCCCGCATTTCGTCCGCGCCGTGGTTCTGCATTATCCCTGCGGCGCTGCGCACGACTGCACCGAGCGCGCCATAGGACTGTTCGCCGAGCGGCGAGCAGGCTGCCTGCCGCACCGCGACGTTCCGAAAGCGCTCCTCGGTGCCGACGCGAGCGACGAACTCCTTCAACAGCCGCGATTTCCCGATGCCGGCCTCGCCGACGAGGCGGATCAGCTGTGCCGCGCCACCGCAAGCCTGGTCGAGGCTCGCCAGCATCCTTTGGAGCTCCGCATCCCGGCCGATCATCGGAGCGCTGAGGCCCAGCGCCTCGAGCCCGCGCGCGGCTCGCGGTGCGGCAAGTGGCTCGTTTAGTCGATGGACCAGTACGCTGCCGGTCTTGCCGCGAAGCACGACATCACCCATCGACTCGTAACCGAATGCGTGCCGGGTCAGCCGGTGGGTAAGCTCGCCGACCAGCACCTCGCCGGGCGCGGCCAGCGATTGCAGACGCTGTGCCGTGTTCACGGTGTCCCCGGTCACCGAATAGGATCTCGCTGTGCCGACGCCCAACCCGCCGGTGACGACCGGACCGGTGTTTATGCCGATGTGGAGCACGAGGGGCAGCATGGTAAAGTTGACCCTTTCGCCGAGCCACACTGTCCGGGCCATCATGTCGAGGGCGGCGCGGAGCGCGCGTTCCGGATCGTCCTCATGCGCGACGGGCGCACCGAACAAGGCGAGCAGCGCGTCGCCGATGAACTTGTCGACGAAACCGCCAAAGTTTTGCACGGCTGCCGTCAGTTCCTTGAACAGTTCATTCTGTAGCGCCTGCATGACCTCTGGGTCGAGCTGCTCGCTGAATGTCGTGAAACCGCAAAGGTCTGCGAAAAGGACGGTCACCGTCCGGCGATCGGCATCGGAGACCCGGCCCGGCCGCCCATCCTCGCTTTCGAGGTCCGCGGGTATCGGCGTAGTGCGGGAATAGGGCTGGGCAGTTCGAGCCGGTGTCAGCGCAGTCCGTTCGACCGTTTGCGCGGCCGCGACAAGGCCCGCCCCGCATTTCGGGCAGAACTCGAAATCAGGTGCGCAGGAGTAGCCGCAACTCGCGCAGGACACGGGCTGGCGACTGCCACACCTCGGACAGAAAGCGAAGCCACTCTCAATATGGAAACCGCAGCCCGAGCAGTCCATCAACCAAGACCTCGCCAGAGGCCGTGAGTGCACGATCTCGTTACTCGCCTCCCATCACGACCAAGTCTTCACAAAGATGAACCGATAAGCCTCGATCAGCAAGCTGCAGCGTGCATCGGATCGATCGGCCTATGGCCTTCGCTTGCATTCCAGCAGCGTTGACAACCTCAACTGCGAAGCAATGCGTCCGCGTGGCTGGCCCCTCCCCCCACGCGCGGCTGAGCGGTGGTGTCGAGCTGGCTGTGTCCGAGCAGCCTTTGGATGACCCGGTTATCGACGTCCTACTTAAGGAGGCGAAGCCGTGACGCGAGATATGCGGGCTGATGCTTGCCACAACGGCTGCAATTACGGCGACGAGATCAGCATAGTGCGGCCGCCTCGAGGTCGCGGATACTTCCATGCCGAAGGCTCTCCTACTGGGCGTGTCAACCGTGCGCATGGAGCGCGCTGCTGAGGGTGGACAGATATGAAGCTACTGATTTGCCCGTCTGCCGAATGCGCTGCTGCAGACTCTGGTATCCGAGCGCCGTGATCAGGCCGGCATCGGAGCTCTGATCAAAGACATCTGCGCAACGCGGGTTCCCTACGGATACCGGCGCGTGCTGCGTGAAGCCGAATTCCTCGGCGATCTTCTCGCCGCATTGCGTTGCCATTTTCAGGCGAAAGCCGGCCATGGGTGCGCGCCTCTATTTCTTGTCCTCGATCATGGTGTCGATGACGTTCTGGATAAAAAGCCGGTCCTTCGAGCTCAGCCTGTCTTCGTCGCGGAAGGCGGTTGTCGCGGTCTTGTACCGAGAAGGTAATCAACCGTTATATGAGCGCGTCAATCTCTTCGAATGCTGGCGCGACCAGACCACGTTGGACGCCTGGCGCAAGGTCGCGAAGGGGCCGCGCGGGAAATCTCGAGAGGTCGCCGTAAGCCTCTATCGCACCGACAAGGCCGAAAAGCTTTTCTGAGGACGAGACGCCGCGGACCCGCCGCCCGGCCTGGCGACCGGACGCCCGAGGATCAGAAGCATCGTATCCAGAAGACTGTGCCGAGGCGGACGCAAGCGCGAGCGATAGAACGATCGACAGCAGGATTCGTTGCCCAGAGATACCAATAGTCGCTCAAGGAGTGTCGCCGACCTGATGCCGCAACGATCGATCCTATCGCCGGAACTCACGGCTAGGCGCTGCCTGATGAACTCACGGTTTCGATTTGTGTGCGGCCTCAACGGGAATTCGATACGATTTCGGTTTCTGTTTCGAGAATTTCAAATCTGTCGAACCGTAAACCCGCAACGAGCTTCTTCCAGGTATCTGCACGCCTGGCATGTTCCGGGGCTTTGATGGCCAACTCGACCAAGGTTCTACTGAGGGGTACAAGTCCTACCTCCGTCATAACCTCGATGTCCTCGTCTGCGGCTATTCGAGCGAGCGCTGCGACGCGGCCTGACTTGCTTGATGCGTTGCATCGACCTGATATGCCCCTCTGGACTTCGAGCACGTCCATATCGTTATGCGAGTTGAATTCCGCAACCACTTCGACTGTGGCAACAATGGTCATGCGATTAAAGTCGTTCATACGCCCCACAGTGCTATTCGAAGCGCAAACCGCGTTTGTGACACGCCATTTACACAAATATAAAAAGTAGTTTGCCGGACCGAGATAATGCGCGCAACTTGATATCTTGCTTGGCGGAAGCCGCCTTTGACGCAATGCTTCTTGGCTGGCAGTTTCGGCCGTTTACGTGAGCGATAGAATAGCTTGCTATCGCTCACATTTTATTGATATCATGAGTTATAGAAAGACGCCCCATAGCTCATGATCTGGAACTGGCAGCAGGCCGATTGGCCAAAATTCACGCTTGACCCGGCAGCGATTGAACCGTTCGAAAAGCAATTCCTGTTGCGCTCGGGCGAATTCATTGGTGCGTATCGGCATGTCCGGCCGGATGAGCGAGATATGCTCCGTATCGAGCTTATCGGCGATGAAGCCTTGAAAACCTCGGAAATCGAGGGTGAGATGCTCAATCGCGACAGCCTGCAATCCTCGCTCCGTAACCAGTTTGGTCTCGGTTTCGATGACCAACATATTCCGCCGCAAGAGCGCGGTATCGCGGAAATGATGGTCGATCTCTATCAGGGTTTTGCCAATCCGCTTTCCGACGAAGCGCTCTTTGCTTGGCACAAGATGGTGATGGCCGGGGAGCGGCGCATTGAAACGATCGGGGCGTACCGCACTTATAGCGACCCGATGCAGGTGATATCGGGTAGCGTCGGTCAACTCAAAATCCATTTTGAGGCACCGCCATCCAAACAGATACCGGCCGAGATGGAGAAGTTCATTGTCTGGTTCAATCGGACTGCACCGAACGGGAGTGCGCCTCTATCACCGCTAATCCGCAGCGGCATAGCGCATATCTACTTCGAGAGCATTCATCCGTTCGAGGACGGCAATGGCCGGATAGGGCGTGCGCTCTCTGACAAGGCTCTGGCGCAAAGCTTAGGGCAACCCAGCCTGATTTCTCTGGCTTATACCTTCGAGCGGAATCGCAAGCGCTATTACGATATGCTTGAGGCGAGCAACAAAGGCACAGAAATCACCGACTGGCTTGTCTATTTTGCGCAAACGGTTCTGGAAGCCCAGCAGACCACGATGCGGCGGGTCAATTTCTACATTGCCAAAGCACAGTTTTACGAGCGACTTGGCGGCCAACTTAACGAGCGGCAAAGCAAAGCGATTTCCCGCATGTTCCGCGAGGGGATCAACGGTTTCAAGGGTGGGCTGAGCGCCGAAAATTACATCAGCATCACCAAGGCGTCACGCGCGACCGCCACGCGTGATCTGCACGAGCTGGTCGAAATCGGCGGCCTGAACAGAACAGGAGAACGGCGCTACACGCGCTACCACCTCAATATTGATACCGATAGCAAGGGGTCGGCGCACGATGAGACGACCATTTATCCAAAAGGGCATTGAGGATGTTCTTCGGATTGTTTTCCGCGCCAGACCACGATTGGAAGCAAATGCGAAACGTCTGGGAGTATTCCCACGTGGCGCGCGCGGGTCTTCACATGCTCGCTTTCTGTCTATGACGCTGGCCTTGATACGCTGAGGAGCCGACGCAGTGGCATCCGCTGGTAAACCAAGAAGACCTAGCGCAGCAGCTTCACGGCGAAAGCCTCGTGATCTCACGCGCGACAAGGTGGTGGATGCTGCCTTGTCGCTTATTGACAAAACGGGCGCCGATGCGATCACCATGCGGCCTGGCTGACGCCGTAGGCGTCACGCCGATGGCGCTCTACAACCATTTCAGCAGCAAGCGCGCCCTTCTTTCGGCCATCGCGGAGAGCGTTATCAGCGCCGTCGAATTCGACGGGCGTCAGGCGGACTGGCGCGATCAGGTTCGGCATTGCTTCGACGTGCTTCGCAAGCTCTGCCGCGATCATCCCGGGTTGCACCGCCTTCTTGAAATCGAGGGTGCCATGCCGACGAACGTTTTCGCACCGATGGAAATCACGTTGCGCGCCCTTCATGAGGCTGGCCTCGATGACCTGGACAGCGTACGGACTTACTTTTTGCTGACTGGGTTTACCCTTGCTCAGGCGGCTTACCAGACCCGGCCGATTCCAGACATCGAGCCTTTCCGAGAAGATCCGAACCGAACGCATCGCGGGCCGCGGCTATACAGCCACCGAGCGCTTTGAGCAGCCTGCGACATGGGATTTCGACGCAAGCTTCGCCTTCGGCATTTCGCTCATCCTAAACGGGGTCGAGGCAACGGTATCCCGGGGAGCGAGTTCAGTGCTTTCGCGCAAGACTCCTGCTCGTGGAAAAGAAGGAACACGAAAATGAGGGGCGATCGTTCATATGAGAACCAACAACGGGCAAAATCTTCACCCACACGCTCCACCGGCAACTGGAAGGCTGGCTGATGACGCCCGATACCGGTTTCAAGTCCTTACCGCTGACTTGCCCGGACTGCGTCGGTTCTTGCGGGCCGGCCAGTGGATGCATCCCGGTGGCGGCCAAACCACGATCCCGCGCTCCAGCAGCATTTCTTCGACCAGACGCAGGCTCAAGGGGAACCTGTAGTAGAGCCAGACCGCATGGGCGATGATCTGGGGGGAAAACGGTTGCGCTTGAAGCAGACGGACATGCTCATGCCATCGCGCTTATGCCACAAATTGCTCACAGCGAGTTAAGTTGATAACGCCAGCGGAACCTGCCTGTTTGACCAGCGTTGCCAGTTATTCAGCGATATCTCGGAAGGCTTCAATGTCCATCCTCGAGAGCGGCAAGAAGATCGTGGAAACGCTCACCGGGTGGCAGCGGCCCTCAGGTTGCGACATGGACAGCTTAATCCGCGCCCGCAAGGCAAACACCTTTCGATTCAAGGACGATGGTGCAATCCCCAATCATCCGCATTGGCCTCTTGTTGTCTACCGCGGCGCGGTGAAGCTCCCGGTGGACGTTGATCCCGCGGCCATCTTAGAGGATCTGTTCGAGCGCAATGGCTGGGGAAGCTCCTGGCGAAACGGCATTTTCGACTACGTCGACTATCATTCCCGCATTCACGAGGTGCTCGGCATTGCGCGTGGATCCGCCAAAGTCCAGTTCGTCGGCAAACGCGGACGCACGATCGCGGTGAAGGCGGGTGACGTCGCCATCCTGCCGGCAGGGACCGGCCATCAATGCCTCCACGCCAGCAATGACTTCCTGGTTGTCGGTGCTTATCCGCCAGACGGCACCTACGACGAGTGCACCGGCGAGGAGGAGCATGCCCGCACAGTAGAGACGATCCCAAAGGCGGTGAAGCCACGAAAAGATCCCGTCTATGGCCCGAACGGCCCATTAGCTGGGATCTGGAAGGCGTCGCGCTAAGGGAGCATATTCAAGATTACAGCATCAGCAAATCAGCTTTCCACTGCCTTCGCGCTCCCGATCGACACCCGCGCGATGGAGGCGAAACTCGCGGATGCGATCCCCAACGAAGAGGGCGTATCGCAGCGCCACGCATCATCGACAAGTAGTAAATCTGTTTAACCCCGGAAATACATTGTGGTTAGCTGTTGCGCAGTCTCAGAGGTCCGCAGTTAAGTCCCACTATGACGGGTGCCCACACAAAACGAGGAATTCGTTGCCGGAGCACGTGCGCGGTTCAAAAGAAGGACTGAAGCACCCTTGCTTTGTGGTGGGAGGATCTTCAGCGACTTTCGTCAAAAGCCTTCCAGTACGATCTTGCCTTTGGAACGCCCGCTTTCGATCAAGGAATGGGCTTGCTTCAGATTCGCTGGATCGATGGGGCGCAGTACTTGGTTCAGAGTTGTTCGCACCTTGCCTTCATCGACCAACCTTGCGACTTCGTTGAGCAGCTTGCCTTGTCGATCCATGTCAGGCGTTTGGAAGATAGAGCGGGTAAACATCAGTTCCCAATGGACGGAGATCGACTTGCGCTTGAACGGCAGGATGTGGAGCGCCTTGGGATCATCGATCAGCCCGAACCGGCCCTGCGGCGCAATAAGCTCCACGATCTGATCGAGATGACGGTCCGTTTCAGTCGTTGAAAACACGAAGGCCGGCGCGCCGAGACCCAGCGCCGCCACCTGTTCCGCGATCGGGTTGCGGTGGTCGACGACATGATGGGCGCCGAGGTCCATCACCCAATCCCTGGTCTCCTGGCGCGAGGCGGTGGCGACGACGGTGACATCCGTCAAGGCCCGGATGAGTTGGATGGCAATCGAACCGACACCGCCCGCGCCGCCAACAATGACGACCGCATTGGCAGCGCCAGGCACGGACCGCCGAATGTCAAGCCGGTCGAAAAGCATTTCCCAGGCGGTGATCGCGGTCAGCGGCAGCGCCGCTGCCTCGACGCTCGACAGCGTTGTCGGCTTGTGGCCCACGATGCGTTCGTCCACAAGATGGAACTGACTATTGGCGCCTGGTCGGACGATCGAACCGGCGTAATAGACGGCGTCGCCGGGTCTCAGGCGAGTCACCATCTCCCCCGCCTCAACGACGCGTCCTGCGGCATCCCAACCGAGCACTTTCCATTCTCCCGGAGCGGGCGAAACGCCCTGCCGCACCTTGGAATCAACCGGATTCACCGAAATTGCTTCGACCTCAACCAGGACGTCATGGCCGGAGGCAACGGGGCGGGGCAGGTCGATAAGCTCGAGTGCGTCCGCGCGGTCAATGCTGCCGGCAGTCCTGTATCCGATTGCCTTCATGGTTCTGCTCCTGTCGTCGATTGATTAGGGCACAACTTGTGCGTATAGTTCAGATTAATCAATACACACAAAGATCGCCTATAGTATCAAAAAGGATACCGTCATGGCAAAGATCAAGCATTCCCGTTTCGATTGTACGCCCGGCTGCGCCGTCGAGGCAGCGATTGGGCTGATCGACGGTAAATGGAAATCGATCGTCCTGTTTCACCTTCTCTCCGGCACGCTGCGTTTCAACGAAATCCGCCGTCACATCGCCAATGTTACTCCCCGCATGTTGACTAACCAGCTGCGCGAGCTCGAGGCGGACGGCTTGATTGCGCGCAAGATCTACGCGCAGGTTCCCCCGAAGGTGGAATACAGCCTGTCGCCACTCGGCCGCAGCATGGAGCCCATCCTTCTCGCCCTCAAGGATTGGGGCGACGAGAATATCGACCTCTACGGCAAGCCACATACGCGCCAGAACGCCTGCGCGGCGTGATCGGAGTGATCCGGTCGGGGGAAAATGGGCATCCTGGTGGTCTAACTGGCAGACTGGGGACAGTTTCCAGAAAGCTGCCGATGGCGGCAAGAGGCCCCATCAGGCCGACGATTTGAACGCGACGATAAGTCTTCGGACACAGAGCTAACGAAAGGCCCCGCCAAAAGAGCTATGAGATATCAAGGGCGCTTGGGGGCCATTCCATGACACATTATCCAAATTTCAACGGGCTTCGGCTATTGGCAGCATCAGCCGTTGTTTTTTCTCATGCGTTCCTGCTTGCCACAGGATCGGAAGAAACTGAGCCGCTCCATAGCACCGGGATGACTGCGGGCGTCTATGGCGTATTTGTCTTTTTCATTCTCAGCGGCTTTCTCGTCACCGAGAGCGCAAAACGCGCATCGGGCGTCTTGGATTATTGCCGCAAGAGATTTTTGCGGATCGCCCCAGCCTTCGTTGTGAGCACCATTCTCATAGCGTATGCGGTTGTGCCGTTTTTCGCGCCCAATGGGCCGGCGGCATTCATCCAAGCCCCTGATGTCTTGAGCAAAGTCATTGCGACGATCTTTCTGCAGGACGACGGCCTGTATTTCTACGGCGCGGAGTTCTATCCGCCTTCTGGTCCTGCGGACTTTTTGCCAAGTGTCGCGAACGGTGTCTTGTGGACAATCCGGCTGGAGATCATCGGTTATGCGCTCGTGGGTCTGTTCATGGCCCTGTCGCTCCTTCAGGATCACAGGCAACCGGTCACCATTTTGATCGTCGTCGCAATCGCCGCGCTTTCACTGGTCTATGCCGATGCGGTGTCGGTCAAATGGATTTCCGAATTGCTACTCGTCCTGCCAGCATTTTGCTGCGGCATCTTCTTGAACTGGATGGTGCGCTTTCATACGCCGCGCGGCCGGATTGCACTCCTGTTCGTCGCTGGGATCGTCCCGGCGGCCTACTTTGGCGTTCTGCCCAAGACGTTCACCTTCCTAATCGCCTATCCGCTG
Organism: Mesorhizobium sp. YR577; assembly: GCF_900116595.1. Classification (NCBI taxonomy): domain Bacteria; kingdom Pseudomonadati; phylum Pseudomonadota; class Alphaproteobacteria; order Hyphomicrobiales; family Phyllobacteriaceae; genus Mesorhizobium; species Mesorhizobium sp. YR577. Next base: position 57,494 of record NZ_FPBI01000026.1, read on the forward strand.
ATTTGGCTTGGCGCGGTCCAATTCAAGCCACTCGCATGGTTCAGTTCAGGCAGTGACATTTCCTATGGACTTTATCTCTTTGGCTGGCCGGTGACGCAGCTTATCCGCTCATTCATGGGTGAGGGCTTATCGGGATATGAAATGACGGCCTTAGCCTTGCCCCTGACGGCACTGATCGCCTATGCGTCTTGGCATCTGATCGAAAAACCCGCCCTCCGCTTCAAGACCGTCGTCCGCAGGAATGCGGTCGCGACAAGCGACGAACGAACCCGCTGCGCGGGAGGGGCGCCTGCGGTTTGAGGTAGAGATCGAGAACCGGTCGTCGCGCTCGCATTGAGCGTCATTCGGCTGGAGCAAAGCATGGCGGGCTTCTTCAACAAGGAGCCTGACCATGCAACAACCGAGCCCACGAGAACATCCGTTTCCCCGGGAGCGGTTATGAACCCCGGCAGATAGTGAGGTGCCAGGCGGTGCATCGCCTCGGACATTTCCGGTAATCCTTATGGGAACTTGTTTTGCGAGTGCTCTTATTCAGTGCGCGTCTGCGCGGCCTTCTGCTGAGCAAGTGATATGATGTTGGCTGCAGCGGTAGCGGCCTGCTTATCATCACCTCCCACCTGGACAGTAGGCTGCGCAAAATGGATTCCATTGGCTGCAAACGACTGCTGAATCATGGTGTAGGCGCGCCGCCGAACGACGGACTGATAGCCAGGCTTCGACATGAAGGAGAAGCTCAGCTCCATGCCAAAATCACCGAATTGCTCGACGCCCTTCATCTTCACAGTTTCGATGATCTGCGGGGCCACTTCGGGATCCGCGAGTAGTTCCGCACCGATCCCCTTAAGCAGCTTTTTGACCTTGGCCACGTTGGTATCGAAGGGGACGCGGATCTTGAACTTGTCGATCGCCCAATCGCGGCTCATATTTTGTACGGCGCCCAGATCACCGAAGGGAACCGTAAACACCGGGCCACGATGATGCCGCAGCCTCACCGAACGAAGACTGAACGACTCGACGGTGCCTTTGTAGCTGCCGCTTTCAATGTATTCACCGACCCGGAATGCATCGTCCATCATATAAAAGACGCCACTGAGAACGTCCTTGACCAAGGTTTGCGATCCAAACCCGATCGCGACGCCGAAAATGCCAGCGCCGGCGATCAACGGCGCTATCTGGACGCCGAGCCCGGAAAGGATCGTCAACACGGTTATGACGATGATGAGCACCGCGAGAGAGTTGCGGAATATAGGCAACAATGTACGCAGCCTTGACCGCCGCGCAGCCAGTTCGGGGCTTTCCGTGTCGCTGGGAGCTGACGCATCCAATTTACGCTCTATGTAGACCTTTGCCAGATTCCACAGGAGATCAGCGACCAGCAGAACGATGACACCGTTCAGCAAACCGGCTACCAGGCGTTCCATCATCTCATTTCCGGACGCCGCCGCAGGACTGAAGCGCCAGACAGTCGCCAGCCACCCCACGGCTGCAGCAATAACCAGCGCCCGAGCACCCCTCACGATCAAGACATTCAGAAGCGATCTGGACAGGGTAGTTCCGCTATGGTCACCGCCAGTGAGAGCCTGGGCCACGTGTCCCGCGCCGGACACGACCGTCGGCAGAAGCAAAACGTAAATGCCGATCCACAGCAGGCCATACATCCCTACAACCCAAACCAGCCAAAGAAGCACAAGGTAGGCTGTCAGAAGCCATCTCGCTGCCCGTGCACCCGCCGTTGTAACGGGTGGACGTCGCCATACAATCTCGATCCCTATTGCGAGTAATCCCAAACCAAACAGATAGGCAAAGAGACGCACAACCTCGGCAGAAAATTCCAATTCCGGCATGACGCTCACCGTTGCCCAGGAAAACAGAAAATATCCGGCAGCAAGCTTGATGCGCTGATGCCAGAAGCGTGCCTGAGCGTTGGTGATCGGAACCAGTCGAAGCGGAGAGCGCTGAAGAGTTCGATCCGCGTTTTCATCGGGTGAAAGCAGCAGTCGGCCGATCGCAATGGCAATTCGAAAAAGGATAAACACAAATAGATATGTGAGGACCATCTTTCGTAGCAGCGGCGGCCAATCAAATACGAGAAAAAGGCCGACACTGACGATCGAAAAGACAGCCAGTGAAATGACTTCTGAGACAATTCGGATCGCCTGGTTTGGTGCCTCAGAACGAGCGCTGCCAAGGCTTTGCCTTTCGCCCCGTACACCACGAAGTGCGCGTCGGAAAAGCCATTCCGCTGCGTATCCGAGCGCGATCAGGATCGCGACTATAGCGAGGCCTTTGCCGGGCCTGCCCGCATTGACGTCAGTGGCTATGACTTTGGCGGCGTTCGACAGTTCCGATGGAATGCGCGGGATTGCGCTCTTAAGCGAGACAAGGTGATTTCTGTAGCGAGCTTCGAAATCGGAAAGCTGCAAGCCAACGGGCTCGTCGGCGACCTCAGATGCCTCTGCGGATTTTGCTGTCAGGAATGCACGAATATCAGGATCATCAAGCATCTTGATGAAATCTTGAACTTTTCGCTCACTTGTCGAGATGTCCGCTGGTTGCTGCGCTGTCGCGGAGTTTGTTGCAACGAGCCCATACGATAACAGCATGCCGATTGCGAAAGCCGTTAACATTGGAGACTTTAACCAGGAAATCTTGACCGCTCTCATGCGGTTCTCCCATGCAAAATCTAACTTGGCTAACTTACTCGACTTAAGTTCGTATTACTAAATAATCGTCGCCCATTTTGACCTAAGTTAGCACCAGCGCACAAACTTCTCGCATCTTTTTTTCACTTGTATTCTTGAATGTCTAAGAATTTATTTCTCGCGATGAAGCGGAAAGACAATAGTCGTCAAACTTCCTCTTATAAAAGGCCCGCCACCCCTTTCGGAGGGGCGGCGATGAAGCGTGGCGATCGGGAAACCGGACTGGGTGGCCTCAAATATGCGCCTAAACGCGGCAAACCGTCTCCAAATTCAAACCACGGCAATTTCATTTCCCAATAAGCATGAGCCGCAATCAACGGGTCGTCATTAGTGACCCGACGTTTGAGCGGCAAAATATGTCGCGACAGCCTTGATGTCTTCGTCCGTCAGGTTTTTCGCGGCATTGAGCATGAGATGACTGTAGGCGGTTCCGCTTCGCTTACCTTCCCTGAACAATCGAAGCTGTGCCTCGATGTAATCAGCCCTTTGCCCCCATAATTTTGGGTAGGCTGGATTTTGGGCCGAGCCGCCGTGACATCCGAGACAGGCAGGTACGCGTCTGGTCGACAGTCCGCGCTCGGCAATTTCGCGGCCGCCGGATGCAGCCTGGTTGGCCGGCGCCGAGTCTGGAGCTGGTGGCGATTGCGCGGCGAAATATCGAGCCAGTCTTTCCAGACCATCCGGATCCACGTTGGCTGCAGCCTGTGCCATAAATCCACTCGCGCGTCTGCCCTCGGCATATGCACGGAGACTTTCCAGCAGGTACGCTTCGCTCTGCCCCGCTATGATCGGGGTAAGAGCGCTCCTACCCGCTCCATTCGTTTCATGGCAGCGGACGCAGTCGGCAAGCACTCGCTCGAAACCCTCGTGCTGGGTGGAAGGAAGCCCAGTCGAACCATGGGCCAATTCTCGATATTGTTGAGGATCAAGCGACGGCAGTTCCCTGAGGAACGCGACCATTGCCCAGATTTCGTCGTCCCGAGCCTGGTTGGGCCATGCGGGCATACCGGTGAACCGCACCCCATGCTTGACGATCCGGAAAAGCTCCGCGTCGGACCATTTATCGACAACGGTGGTCAAATCCGGCGGCTGAGGAAGCATCCGCTTCACCACGGGCGAGCGTAGCTCGCCCGGCGCGCCATGGCAGATAGCGCATCCGGTGGCAAAATGTGCAGCCGCCGGCTGAACACCCGCACGTGGGAGTTCGTCCGGGACCTCCACCGAAAGCGCGTAGGTGCGCACTGCGGACTGCATTGCGAAATGCAGGAACCACTCGGTAATCTTCCAATGCCCGGTGCTGGCACCAACATTGAAGAAGCCTATCCAGGCGAACAGGATCACGGCCAGAGGTGCCACCACCAGCACAAGCACCATATGCCACCAGCGAACAAACATCAGGGTTCTCTCGCTCGTTGCATTGCATCCGGCTCCGATAAAATACGCCCAAGCAGGACCAGGCCGCCAATCAGATAAACTGCCGCGCCGACCGCGAGCATGATTACGCCGCCTGCCTGTTGATCCCCTTGCGCACTCAGGGTGATGCCGAAGCACGTGACTTCATCGAACCCGTAGAGCGGCCGCGGAGCGAGCGACAGCAACACACCGAGCAGTGTCATATGTACGGAGGTCAGGAGCAGGCCGAGCGCTCCCACACCGCTGCGCGCTGCGGTATCCTCGAACGTCCTGTAGGCGACGCATGAGAGCCAGAGGAAAAGCCCTGCAGTGAGGAAACTGCTTTGCTCCATCACCGTGACGAGAACAGAACCTTCCGCTAGCGCTCTCATTGCCGGCGCATGCCAGAGCCAGACCACAAAAAGTTCAACCACTGATGCAACAATTGGCGTGGAAATCGATGATCGCGCGAGAAGGTTGAACCGGGAACCGCTCATTCCGACCGCCAACAGCGGCGCAGCGATTGCAACCACGCCCATATGGGCAAGCATGTGTGAGGCGAAGGAATTGCGGTACGAAGCCAGCAATGGTCCACCCCAGATCACCGCGAGGATCACCAATCCGAGCAGGAAGGACACCCGTCTCATGGCGCACACCCCGCGATGAACAGCAGCGGCATTGCCACGTAGATGACCGCAACGAAACTGAGCCCGGAAAGCAGCAACGTCGCAAAGCCTTGAAATAGCTTCCGGTCGTGGCCAGTCGGATCGTCGTGCGGAGGATCGTAGGTACCGAAGCCCCATTGTCGCCACGCAAGGAAACCCGACATTGCGATGAGAGCCAGCGCCGTCATCGTGACGATGACGACCCCTATCCGAACGGCCTCGAAGCTGAACGAAATCTGGTTGCTTTTTGCGCAATAGACGGCCGCGCCGACATAACAAATCAGAAAATGCAAAGCCCACACGACCGGCGCGGTAAACAGGGTCCAGAGCGATTCCATTTCCTTGGGAATGATGCGCATGGCAGCCTCACAACATCCGGGGGAAGAGGCCAATAACGGCAAACGTGGGCAGCGTGGTTACGGAAAGGAAGTGCCAGTACAAAACCACGTTTTGGAGATCGACATCGTGCTGTGCTGTCAGACGCCCCGCCAGACTGCGGGCAAGGCAATAGACCTGCATCACAAGTCCGAGTACTGCGTGAACCACCGTCCACAGCACGAGTACCCAGACGATTGCCGGATAGACGTGCAACTTCGGGTCCATTCCGTAGGATATCGGGCCGGCCATGGCAGCAACGCAGCCGCCAATCGTCAACAGCGCACCAAACATCAGACATGCGCGCATAGCCAACACAAAACCTCGACTGTTCAGCCTGCGCGCATAGATCATTGCGATCCAGGCTGCCGCAAACAACCCAAGGCCGATCATCGGCCATTGTGCTCCCGGACCTTTCGAGCCGGCGGTGAAATCCTCATGAATCGTCCAGTAGAAGAAGTAACCGAAGATGAGACTCGCAAAGGCGGTACCGTCACCTACCATGGTGATGAACATCGCCCACCAACCTGTGGAGCTCGGTCCGGAAACGTAAAGCGGCAAAGTAACGCCCAGGCCGATATGCTTTTGCAGCTTCTCGGGAAGTTCGGCGGTGCCCGTCCACAGCCAGTAGACGATTGCAGCAAATGCACCAACGGCGGAAATGATGGTGGCGATCCACCAGTGAAAGGTCATCGCAACAAACGCGCCGCCAAGGAACAGAGCGGAAATGATCGGGACATAGGCTGTTCCGGCCACGCGAAGCACCTGGATTGGCTTGGCGTCCAGCACGGAGGTCACGAGGCCTTCCCGTCTCCCCTCCTCTGCATCGGGCAGGTAAAACCGACCTCTATTGATGTCTCTCATCAGGTTCGCCTGATCCCAGAGGGGATAACGACTCTCGATGATGGGGATTGACCTGACGCCCCAGTTTTCCTTGGGCTCGCTAATCCATTCCAGCGTCCCGGCGTTCCATGGATTGCTCTCGCCCTCCGGTTCCCGATGCTTCGGCCGCAGAACGTCGATCACAATCACCAGAATGCCCGAAGCGAGAATGAAGGCTCCGATCGTTGAGATCAGGTTCAGCCAGTCCCAGCCCACCTCCGGTGGAAAGGTGAAAACGCGCCGCGGCATGCCCCGCAGCCCGGAGAGATGCATGGGAAAGAAAGCCACGTTGAAGCCAATGAACATCAGCCAGAAGGCAAGCTTGCCCGCCCGATCACTGAGTTTTCGCGCATTGATAAGGGGGTAGTAGTAATAGAGACCGGCAATGACCGGAAACAGCATGCCGCCAATCAAAACGTAATGCAGGTGGGCGACGACGAAGTAGGTGTCATGCGCCTGCCAGTCGAATGGGGCCAGGGCCACCATCACGCCGGTAAGGCCGCCCATCACGAAAATCGCCAGCCCCCCTGCCCCGAAGAGCATGGGGACCGAGAAGATGACGCGACCGGCGAGCATCGTTGCAATGAACACGAATATCTGCACCCCGGTCGGAATGGCTACCGCCTCCGACGCCGCGGAAAAGAACGCCAGCGAAATTTGCGGCAATCCCGTGGTGAACATGTGGTGCACCCACAGTCCGAAGCTGAGGAAGCCGGTGCCGACGGCAGCGAGCACGATCCACGAATAACCGACGATCCGACGTTGCGAGAAGGTCGGCACTATCATGGCCATCAGGGCAATGGCCGGCAGGAAGATGATGTAGACTTCGGGGTGGCCAAATATCCAGAACAGATGCTGCCACAGAATGGGATCGCCGCCTCGTTCCGGGTTGAAGAACGGCCAGTCGAACATGCGCTCCAGCTCGAACAGGATGTCGCCGGCGATCAAGGGCGGAAACGCAAACAGGATCATCCCGGCGACGACCAGCAGGTACCAGGCAAAGAGCGGCATCATATTGATGCGCATCCCCGGGGCCCTGCACTTCAGGATTCCGACGATCAGTTCGACTGCCGCTGCGATCGAGGCGATCTCGATGAACGACAGACCCAGAAGCCAGATGTCAGCGCCAATGCCGGATAATTCCTTATCGGTCGCAAGAGGCGGATACATGAACCATCCCGACGACGGCGCGGCGTTGAAGAAGATCGATCCACAAACGAAGATGCCGCCCAGGAGAAAACTCCAGAAGCCGAACGCCGAAAGACGCGGAAAAGGGAGCTCCCGCGCGCCGAGCATGGGGGGCAGCAGAAAGATCGCTACTGCCTCGAAAATCGGAACGGCAAAGAGAAACATCATCACCGTGCCGTGAAGCGTGAAGGCTTGATTGAACAAATCCGCGGACAGGAAATCGTTACCCGGCACGGCTAGTTGGACCCGCACCATCAGCGCCAGCACGCCAGCGAAAAGCATGAAGGCGAAGGCTGTCGCGGCGTACCAGAGACCGATCTGGTAGTTGTTGACCGATGTCCAGTAGCGCCAACCGGAAGGATCGGCCCACACCTTGCGCAGACGCTCCTCCTGGGCCTTAGCCTCCTTGCGCGTAATCCGATCAGCGACCTGGGTCATTTCAGCCCCTTCAGGTAAGAGGCGATTGCCTGCAGGTCGTCTTCCGGCAACATCCGGAAGGCCGGCATTTTAGAATCTGGCTTGATGACGTCCGGGTCCGCAATGAACCGTCGGATCGCCTCCTCGGTATTTGGCAAGATGCCCGCAGCCAGGCTCTCCCGTGATCCGAGATGGGTCAGATCGGGACCAAGCGTTCCCGTCGCCTCGGTGCCACGAACGGTATGACAGGAGCCGCAGCCATTCGAAATGAAACGAAGCTTACCGTCGCTCGCATGTTGCTCAGATGGCTGCGACTGAGCCTCAAGCCATGTATCGAAGGCGACCGGGTCCATGACCACGGCAGAAAATGCCATGAGCGCATGCGAGGTACCGCAGAACTCCGTGCAGGGTCCTCGGAAGATGCCGACTTTCGTGGCAAGCAGCGAGAGACGGTTGGTCCTGCCGGGGATCATGTCCATTTTTCCGCCAAGCGATGGAATCCAGAACGAGTGGATGACGTCGCTGCTCTTGAGGACAAATTCGACCCGCTGCCCAAGCGGCAAGCGGATTTCGTTGGCCGATGCAATCGAAGTTTCGTGGTTCTCGGACCGGTAGGAAACGCGCCACCAGAATTGTTCGCCGGTTACCTCGATCCGCAGGGGTGCGATCGATGATTCCGCCGCCTGCGGCCGGAGTGACGGCATCAGCCACAACGCGTAGCTGAGCAGGGCCATCAAAACGACGGCGGGAAAAACAGCCCCGCCCCAAAGGATCAGCCGACCTGCCGATTGCGCGGAATGGGGTTTGTTTTTCCAGCGCGCGGCGTAGAGCAGCGTACCGATCACTGCCAGCCATATCGTCGCGCCGCCTATGACCATTACCCAGAACAGCGTGGCAATCTGCCTGGCCTCGGCACCGGTCGGCTCGAGAGCCGATTGAATTCCCGCACACCCATGCACGAACATAAGGATTGGAATGAGATCGTAGCGCAACGGCGATCGCGGATATGGCGCTCGTTCCACCGCTTGTCCGCGTACGACCTGCGAAAAACTCGATAAAAGACTTGCTCTTTTGTTGAAGCAGCCCCCGCCATTCCCTCGCGGCTGAACCCTGTCGTGGGAGGATTGTTCCATGACGTTGGAGGAGCGGAGAGGTGACGCGGGTGTAATAGCTCTGCTCCTCCATTCGAAGCTGTTATTGTTCCGCACCGCTGCTCTGGCCGACTGGAATGACACGCCAAACCTTGTTGCCGACGTCGTCCGCAACGAGCAAAGCGCCCTTTTTGTCGACAGCTACGCCGACGGGCCGTCCAAGCGCCTCGCCGTTTTCACTGAGAAATCCGTTCAGGATGTCACGCGGCGGACCGGAGGGCTTACCCTTCGAGAACGGCACGAAGATCACCTTGTAACCGCTTCGCGGCTCGCGGTTCCACGATCCGTGCTGACCGACAAATGCACCCTTCGAGAATTCAGGGCCAAACAAGGTTCCCTCGTAAAAAGTCAGGCCGAGCGACGCGGTATGCGGGCCAAGGGCGTAGTCGGGAACTATTGCCTTCTCGACAAGATCAGGCCGCTGCGGCTTCACGCGCTCATCGACATGTTGGCCGTAGTAACTGTACGGCCAGCCATAAAAACCACCGTCCCGCACTGATGTCATGTAGTCGGGAACGAGATCACCGCCGATCTCGTCGCGTTCGTTTACTGCAACCCACAATTCGCCACTGTCCGGCTGCCATGAGAGGCCATTGGGATTGCGCAGTCCCGACGCAAACAGGCGGGATTTCTTCGTTGCAAGATCGATCTCTAGAACGGCAGCGCGGTTGTCTTCTGCCTCCATACCATTTTCGCCGACATTGCTGTTGGAGCCTGCTGTCGCGTAAAGCTTGGTGCCGTCGCGGCTCGCGATCACATCCTTGGTCCAGTGATGGTTGATGTCGCCGGCCGGGAGATCGACGATCTTTTCCGAAGATACGGCGGTCGCGCCATCCTCATAGGGAAAAGCGACGATTGCGTCCGTATTGGCGACATAGAGCTTGCCATTGAACAATGCCATCCCGAACGGCGAATTCAACCCTTCGAGAAGCACTGAATGCGTCTCGGCAACGCCATCGCCGTCTGCATCACGCAGCAGCGTTATGCGGTTGGCGCTCGGCACTTCGGCTCCAGCCTGGCCCATTACGACGCCCATGATCCAATCGCGGAAGTCGAAGTCCTTGTCGGGTTTCGGTGGCCTACTGGTTTCAGCCACGAGGACGTCGCCGTTCGGCAGAACGTGCAGCCAGCGCGGATGATCAAGACCGTCAGCAAATGCGTTGACGACAAGGCCCTCCGCCGCGATGGGCTGCTGGCCGGCAGGCCAGGGTTTGGCTGGCGCGATGTTGACGGTGGGGATCAGTTTGGGATTTGGTTTGGGGAGAGTCGGGTTTGGTCCGTAGCCCTGCTCGATAGCGACAGTGGCAGTTTCCTTCGACAGAAAAAAGACCGCTCCTGCCGCGATGGCGACCAAAGCAATCACCAAACCTACTGCAAATATAACTTTAGCCATCGGCCAGTGGCCTCATTTTACGTCTGCCCTGAATACTTGGGGGAACCAATCGAAGTCTGGCTGATTATTCTAAATCCGGATGTCCACTTTCTCGTCCGGGTCGTCGAAGCCCGTCGCAGCCCTCCAGCGGCGGGCTTTCCGGCAAAGCAATCCCCTTCCCGTCTCAGGCTTATTCCATGATATGAATGATCCGGCGCGTGCCGGGTTCTACGACCACCGTCCGCTCGCCCACCACGACATAGCTATAGCCTCCGTCGAGGTCGGGTTGTTCGATTGTGTGAAGCTCAACAGTATCCGGCAGAACCGTGCCAACAGAAAAATCTACATCAGGTAGAGGCTCGATGGGCACGACTCGGTCACGCACGACATATTCTCTGATTATGGTTTCCTGCGCAGGTCCGAGCAAAACGTCCTGGGCAAACGATGCACCGGTCGACGGGGCAATGAGTAGACCTGCTACTAAAAGCTGGGCTTTCATGGTTTCCTCCTGTTGTAGAGATGTTTCACAACTGCCCGCGCTCGGAAACGTTCCAAGATTTTCGAGGAAGTGTGAGGCAATGACGGCAGTCAGGGATACGATCTCTATCCGGACAGGTTCATTACGTCTCGACTGGACGGCCTGCTAAATTCCACATGCCCCGCATCCGGCGTTTTAAATCCACGCCAACTCCCCGGGCATGGGGATGCGCGGAGACAGATTCTGCGAGCGGTCAGGAGGTGCGGCAAAATTCTTCAGAATATGGTTCGGAATAAAGGGGTACGCGAAACATAGACGTGACGGCCGCCCGTGGTGCCTGACCATGAGTATAGAACCGCTGGGGCGTAATTAAATGAATGCTTTGCACGGGTCATCGCCACGCAAAGCAGACGCCTTCCCTCTTCAATTTCGTCACGCTCGCCAACTGCGAGATCTGACGGTATGCAACCCGTCGTGATGGAACATCCATTGATGGGGTCAATTCAGCCAACAAGCTTCGCAACAGATCAAGAATGGCAATAGGATTCCTTCATCCTTCTGCCTTGAAGTTCTTTGCCTCCTTCTCGATCTCTTTCTTGTCGTCGCCATGCTTGCGAATCAAGGCCTTTGCCTGATTGGGGGAGACGTCAGTTTTCTCGGCTAGGTCGAGTGCCCGCTTTTCGACATCTCGCGATTTTGGCTTGTTCGGATTCATCGGCTTTCTCCTCTGTTCGTCAATGAACGGGCAGTAGATGCGTTCCATCAGGCATCTGAGGGGAAACGGGCAGAAAACTTTTTGGCGTGACGTGCGTTGACCATCGAAGGTCCGACCCATGGAGGCTCATATGCGCCGCGCGACACAAACCAAGACCATGAGCGAGGCAAAAGCAGCGGCTGCGAAGCAAAGACGAATCCAGGCCCGGATCACCAAGTCGGATGCAAACTCAACACCGCAGGATAAGTCCTCGGTTCAGGTCGGGGCGCGCCGATATCCTGAGCCACCCTTTCCCAACCAACATCAATCGAAGCCGGGCTCCGAGGCAGTCCTTGATCCCAAGCCGATGTACGACGCGCCTTTCTATATTGGATCGAAGAAGCTCGAAGGAAAGGTAGCGCTTATCACCGGGGGCGACTCCGGAATCGGCCGGGCAGTGGCAATTTTGTTTGCTCGCGAAGGGGCAGACGTCGCTGTCGCCTATCTTTCGGAGAAAGCGGACGCCGAAATCACGAAGAAGGCCGTGGAGGCCGAAGGAAAACGGTGCATTACGATCGCCGGGGACGTTTCCAAGAGGAACTTCTGCCTGAAAGCGGTCGCCCGAACTGTGAAGAAATTGGGCAAGCTCGATATCCTGGTCAACAACGCCGCATTCCAAATTCACGCATCAAAGTTCGAGGATCTGACCGAAGAGCACTTCGATACGACGCTCAAAACCAATCTGTATGGCTACTTCCACATGGCTCAGGCTGCCGTCGCGCATATGAAATCCGGTTCCGTCATTCTCAATACCGGTTCTGTGACTGGTATCGACGGCAGTCCGCAGTTGGTGGACTATTCGATGACTAAGGGTGGGATACATGCTTTCACCCGAGCTCTTGCCGGCAATCTGATTGATCGGGGCATTCGGGTGAACGCAATCGCCCCGGGTCCAGTCTGGACCCCACTCAATCCGTCCGACAAGAAAGCGCAGGACGTTTCAGGGTTCGGCGCAAAGACCCCTATGAAACGCCCTGCACAACCGGAGGAAATCGCTCCGGCATATGTGTTCCTGGCATCATCCCATTGTTCCAGCTACATCACGGGCGAAATTCTTCCCATTGTCGGCGGCTATGAGTGAGTTGAAAAACAGGCAGAATTGCATCGAACAATACCGATGGACGGTGGACATGATTTGCTCGCGGGCAAAGCCCACACCATCCATGGATTGCGTGGGGTATCCGACTATCCCGCACGAACGGGCCGGATCGCTCCGTTTCGGGCAATGCTCAACTCGTCTCCGCAGCAGTGCATGCGCGAGGCGCTGCCGCCGCGGGGTGAAGGATCTTCAAGTCGTTCAATGTGGAGCGAAAGTCCCAGAGCTGACTAGCAGCAGAGTTGCACCAATCACCATCAGAGCAAGACCCGGCCAATTGGCGGCCCAGCTAAATGCTGTTATGCCACTTCGCGTTGGCTCCAAAGTACGGCCTGTCGAGGAGGTCGAATGGGAATCACTCAAACGGCCTCGGAAAATGGCTGCTCTTGCCATCGCCAACACGCCGCAAATAATGAGCAACGCGCCAACCCAGTTTAATATCATCTTCGCCTCCCCATTCCGCGGGACAAAACCGAAACACAATCAACCGACGCCGGTTCAACGTGTCTCGGCAATAACCACTAGGCGTGTCAGATCACGCTTCGCTCCTTAATCCTTGCAGGCGTCATCAGCTTCTGCGGCGGCAGTTTTATCGCCTTTCTGCTGGGCTTCGACATCCTGCTGAGATGTGGCAAGGTTCTTGTTGCCGCCGCCCTCCTGGTCAGCGAGAGGCATCGTGTTGCCGTCCTTCTTCGTAGGATTGGGATTGACCTGTGGCGTGGTAGCGCTCTGCGTGTCAGTCTGAAGCGGAGCTCGCGTGCCGTCCTTCGAAATGCCGGTCTTCGCATCGTTGGAAATCGATCCGGTCGTCTCGGGACATGCTGCGAATGCCGCAACGGGGACAAAAGCCGAAATTGTCAGTGCGGCCATTGTTGCGATGATCATTTTCATCATCATTCCTCCTTTTCGCTTTTCGGGGTCAGTGGAACTCTAACCTTTCAGCACGCAGGTTGTTCCGTTCTTCGGCAAGGCGGTGCCGCAATACCTCGCGATCTCATTGTGGAAGGGTATGCTCGCAGGCTGATCCAAGTCGAACTTTCGCTTCATCCAACATCAAAGGCTCCTGCTGTTTGAAGATATTCCTCGTTGGGACGGCTTGGCGAACAAGGTGACCGAGGCGGAACTGCTCGTAGTGCGATTCTCTGCCCATGAAGTTTTTCGACGAATTATCGATGCGATGTTCGAAGGGGAAGGAACAAACCACTGCCCTTCCTTCGTTTTATGTACCGTCCTCGTCCCACGCTCCATGAACGGTAGGCCGCCGATCGCCCCTGGCCGGCGGTATCAAAGCCGTTTGACGGCTGAGAAGGGCCAGGCCCGCATTACGTCCTGGCCTTTCGGACTCCCAGCCTGGAACAAGCGCCACCCGCGGAATCCGACACGTTCGCTCTTCGTCTATCAGATCCAGTAGCTCACAACGGAGGGGGCGAGAGAGCCGCAGCCTTAAGAATTTTGCGCGTAGAATGGCTCCGGCGGATCAATTAGCCAACTCACGCATTTCTCTCGGGAGGGATTGAAAGTGGAGGAATTCTAATGAGAAAGATGCTCATACTTCTGATTACGCTCACTTCCGTTACCGCCTGCTCGCAGACAGAACGCGGCGCAGCGATCGGTGGTCTTGGCGGTGCCGCGGTGGGCGCTGCTGTCGCTTCGCCTGGCAACACGGCGGAAGGGGCCCTAGTGGGAGGGGCAGTCGGTGCAGTTGCGGGCGCACTCATCGGTCGTGCGAGTGAACCAGGCGATTGCTACTATCGCGACCGTCGAGGAAACCGCTATATTGATCGTTGTCCTCGCGGGTATTGAACACAGGTCGCCTGGAGACCCATGATGTGCAGCGCTCATCGCTTTCGCGTGCAGGATCAGCTGTAACCCCTGATCAGTAGACAGTGGTCAAAAAGGTTTTGTCACAGCGAGTGCCGATCGCGCGGATTTCCAAGTTCCGGATCGCGCTGCCTCGAATAGTCGTCAATCCGAGGCAGGCGATCGGCGAATTCCACCCAAGGCAATCTTAGTTTCCAGTAGGCATGGGCTTCGGGTTGAAAGCGCTCGGGATGGTCGAAGAAACCGATCGTCAAATAGAATTCGTCGTCAATTCCGCCGTCGCGATAGCCAATCGACGTTCCGCAATTTCCGCAAAAACTGCGCGTGACCCCCGTGGTCTTCGAGAAGGTTTTCATCTTGCCGCGCGTCAGCTTGAACTGGCGCGGTCGATAACCCACCCACATGGTCAGCGGGCTGCCGATGGCGCGCCTACAATCATCATCATGATCAGTGCAAATCCAGAACGGTTCTCCCTGCATCTCGGCGGCAATAGCGCCGCAGAAGCAGGCTCCCGTTTCCACTCTGGCACTGTTTTCTTTTACGTCCATGCTGGGCACCCTTGTTTCGGTCAACCTTCCGCTGCCGCGCCTGGATAGTTTTCGCCTTTCAGCGCCCGCGCCAGATGGGCGGCATTTGACGCCGCCATCTTCAGCGTGTCGACCACCTTCTCCGGCGTACCGGTGAAATCGACATGGTTGACGGATCCCATTGCCTCGCCCACCCAATATATCTCGCCGTTGGCCGGTATGGTAAAACCGACATTGTTTAGCGCCTGGAAACAGGCCGCATGGCAATGATGCGCGCCGTCCTCGTTGCCGACGACCGCCACCAGGGCAACCTTGCCCGCAGCCGGCATGCGCCCTCTGCGTCGGTCTCCGACAGAAAAGCGTCCATTCGCTCAAGAACACGCTTTGCGATGCTCGAGGGTTGGCCCATCCAGATCGGTCGGCGAGCCCGATACTGGACCGTGATTTGGCTGCCGTCGCGCTTTACTCGACTGTCACGTCGAATTCCACCGCCGCGGGCAGCGTTTCAGGCCGGGAACGATCATGAAAGATGTAGGCAATCGTGTAGCTGCCGGGCGTATCGAGGGAAATGCCGGCGGTTGCGAAGTTGCTGAAGTAGTCCAGCGACACGGGAAACGGCGGTGGGGAGTCAGCCTTGTAGGTATGCTCGTCGGGAAGTGATTTCAGAACCTTGCCAGATTGATCGCGCACTTCAATGTCGAGCCCGATCTCGTAACTGGACATCGGCGTACCAACGTCCTTGCGACCGACATTCTCGAAAAAGGCGTAGATGAATATCTCCTCACCTGGTGCATAGACATTGTTGGGGCGTTCAACGAGGTTACCTTGCTTGAACGCCGCCTTGTCCGCCAACGTCTTCTTGGTGAGCTTCATAGGCGGAAGTACCGCCTGCAGGGCGACGGTCGCACCGTCGATGCTGATCGGCGCAACACGCTTGCCGTCAGGCCCTGGTGGTGTCGTGAAGTAGGATTGCACCATCGGATAGCAGAACACGTTCGCTTGTGGGTCATCGAGAACGAAAACCATGGTTACGGGCGGCATCTTGGCGTTGCGGCTCCCGTCCAGTTGAACGAGCGCGCACATTGGCCATCTGGCGAGCACGCTCGCACCTTTAAGTGTTGGGTCGGTCTGGAATTGTTGCTCCACCTGACGGAGCGACTCGTAAAACTCGGTCGAGTTTTTGTCCTGCGTGGTCGTCGTCATGAGCATAACGACATTGGCCGCCGCATGTGCCTTCTCTGCATCTGCCTGCGCCTTTTGCAGGACGCTGCCGTCCCCGCCGAGCCGATACGTCCGCACGAATTCCTCGTTCTTCAACGCTTTGGTCGCACGCTGCCAGGCCTCCATATCGAACGTCCCCTCCCCGCGCTCACTCAGCACGAAGAAAGCAGGAACGTTTGCTTCCTCGGCACGGGCGGAAACCAGGAACAAGCTGGCAATCGCAAGACTGGCGGCAAAATGCTTCATCGAACCCTCCATTCGTTCGCATCCCGCCCAGGATGGTATTCACTCCATCACGATAGCACTCAGTGTATCATAGAAGTTGCAATAGCCATCAAAATACGGGAATTTTGGCCGGGGCGCTGACGCCAACGTCGCTATGACGTAGTCGTCACTTTTGGACGCGGAGCTGTCGCTCACTGCGATCTTCCTTGTCGCGAAATTGGCTGTTTTTCAGGGTGACGCGCGGGCAACCAAGGTTTTATCGTTCCCGAACGGGATCGAGGAGGTTGGTGTGAGAAAGCACAACAGCGTTGCTATGGGTTGGGAGGTCTTAACTGACGACGAGGCGATCGAAGCCGCGATCGACAGGCATGGGACGGACCCTACGACGTCGGTTGCCTATTGCACATTCAAAACGTCTGGAAATCGAGATGACCCTGAGTTTCGGTTTAGTTCGATCTATTTTTGAAGCTGCTGAAAAGGCTCTTATCGGGTGGGCTTCGCCGCGCGTGCTAAGGCACGTATCTCTTGGCCGGAGCTCGAAGATCTATTGCTCCTTCCGGATCGGGAAGAAACTCCGGTCCCACAACCCTTACCTTG